>JBBSQG010000034.1:0-13256 GCA_038258125.1 Solirubrobacterales bacterium | reverse complement strand
CTCCTCGCCGGGAACATGCTCAAGCTCCACCAGCACCACGCCGCGGCAGCCGCCGCAGCCTGACAGCCGACCGACCCCGCCGCGCCCCACCCCAGCCCGGGCGGCGCCCGCGCGGCTGCAGTCGCCCGCCGCCACCCCCAGCCCAGGGTCGCGACCACCCCAAAACGGCCACCCGACACCGCCCGCCCCCAGCCGGCGCCATACCGCCCCGAACAGCCCCCGCCCGAGCAGAGTTTTGCGACAGCCTGCATGGCGAGTCAAATTCGCCACAGCGGTGCACCTGGGTTTGGCCCGTCGCCGCCACGGATACGTCGCCGGGCCGCGCGCTCAGGCGAAGCGCCGCAAGCCAGCCCGCGCCGCCGCGCCGAACACCGCCACGAGCAGCGCCAGGTGCGCCAGCGCCTGCCCGAGCCCCGGCGACGATCCGTTCACGGCTGCGTCCATCGCCTCCAGCGCCGTCTTGAACGGGAACACCGCCGAGATCACGCGGATGACGTCATACAGCGCCGGCGAGACGCCGCCACTCGGTACGAGCGCGAGGAACGCCAGCGGCAGCGACAGCCCGAAGGCCAGCAGCGAGGCGGCGCGCACCTCGCGCGCCAGGCAGCCGATCGCCACGCCCAGCGCGGCGAACGCGAGCGCGCCGCCGCCGAGCGCGAGTAGCCACAGGCCGATCCGGCCCATGTCCAATGCAACGAACAGGCTGACCCCGAGCAGCATCACGAGCGTGACCGCAAACGAGCAGGCCGCCGCGAGGATGACCTTCTCGGCCAGCAGCCAGCCGCCGGGCACCAGGCCGCGGGCGAGACGCGCGAACGTGTTCTCCTCGCGCTCGAGGGCGAGCAGTCCCGAGGCCAGCAGGACGCAGACGAACATCAGCGACACAGTCACCGCGACCGCCACCGCGAACGTGTCCAGCGGCGTGCGGCGACCGCTCAGCACCGTCTGCTCGACGTTGACCGGCTTCTGCACGGTGTTGAGCACGTCGGTCGCGCGGCCCGTGTTGGCGAGCGCGAGGTGGGCGAACTCCTGCACCGGCCCGAGCCGGCGCCGGTTCGCCGCCGTCGGGTTGTCGGCGAGGGTCTGGTCGATCCTGCGCGAGGAGTCGCGCAGCCCGAGGATCGGGAAGTGCTCGCCGAAGAGGTCCAGCGAGCCGCCGTCGAGCAGTGTCTTGATGTAGCCCGAGGCGAGCCGGTTGACCTCCCCCGACAGCGCCGCGTTGGCGGCCGCGAGCTTGGAGCTGATGGTGGAGGTGACGAACGACTGCTTCAGCGCGTCGCCGTTGTAGATCACCTCGACGCTGGCGCGCGAGAAGCCGCCGGTCGAGAGCTTCTGCGTGAAGTCCTGCGGGATGATCATCGCCGCGAGCACCGCGCCGGAGCGCACCGTGCTCACCGCTTCCTCGCGGTTCTGCACCGGCACGGTCTCGATCGCCTTCAGCAACTCGCCCGTGTAGGTCCGGATGTTGATCTTCTGATCGCCCATCTGGATCGTCTCGCGGTTGGCGGGCACCTGGTTGAGGAACGCCACCCGCGGCTTGTCCGGGCCGCTGGAGAGGGCGAACCCCATCAGCGTGGCGATCGCGATCGGATAGACGACGAGCAGGCTGACGAGCAGCTTGGAGCGCCGCAGGATCTGCAGGTCCTTCAGCAGCAGCCAGCGCACGTCAGGCTCCGGCCGCCGCCGTCACGGGCTACTTCTTCTTGGCCTGGCTGCGGGCGAACTCACCGAGCGCGTCGAGGCTGAGCAGCAGCGCCTTGTAGGAACCACGCTGCGACGGCGCGCTGATCTTCTGCTCGCTGCCGACCTCGCTGACGTTGATCGTCGCGTCCAGCGTGCCACCCGTCACGCCGCCGAGCACCTTCTGGTCCTGCTTGGCAACCTTGATCTCACCCTTCAGCGTGGCCTTGCGCAGCACGTGGTCGTCCTTGCCGATCCACACCTCGCCCTTGGCCAGCGTGGTCGAACGCACGAGCGCCGCGCGCGCTGCCGCGTTGAGCTGCGTGGGCAGCGCGACGGCCTGGGTCACCTTCAGCGCGGTGAGGACGTTGGTCAGCCGGGCGATGTCGTCGAAGAACTTGTCGGGGCGGATGTCGGCCTTGATGTGCTGGACGTCCTCGCCGGCCACGCGCGCGTCGCCGATGAGCATCGCGTCCTTCTGCCAATCCTGGGGGTTGATGTAGAACATCCCGGCGGTCTTCGTCAGGCCGTTGGCCTTGGCCGGGGCGGGCTTGCGGATCTTCTGCGTGATCGATCCCGGCAGTTCGTAGCCCGTGGCTCCGAGCGTGATGAAGCCCTTGCCGCCGGCGAGCACGAGGCCGCCGCCGATGATCCCGCCGTTCAGGCCGAGGCCGACGTCGATGCTGAAGTCCGGCACCTCGGCGCCCTCGGGCAGGTTGTAGGCGCCATTGGCGGTCAGCTGGATGGGCTCCTTGAAGCGGGGAACGCCCGTGACGGTGACGTCGATCGTGCCGTCGATCTTGCCGGAGCTGGCCTTGTCGTTGGCGCCGATCGCCTGCTCGATGATCTTGTCGGCGGCGGCACCGGCGGACGCGGCGTCGCCGGCCGTATCGCTGGAGTCAGACGAGCCTCCGCAGGCGGCGAGCGTCGTGGTGGCGAGCAGCACCGCAAGGGCACTGGCCTTCGAACGGATCTGCACGGTCATCGTGTTGGCTCCTCCAGCCTGGCTCGCGTTGTGTGACGCGAGACTATGAATCATCGTAGCGTGTAATCGTGCAGCGGCGCACGACGTCCTCGCCTGGGCCTGTGGTGCCCGCGCCGGTGTGGATGCGCGCGCGGCCGCTTCGCTGACAGCGACCGCCGCTTCGCGTCCTACTGCGGACGACCGTCACGCCCGGATCAACCATCCTGCGGGAATGGCGGTCCAGCGCGCCGGCGGGTGCGCTTCCTAACGCGGTTCGGGCGCGGCCGCCGCGTCGCAGGCGACCTCGTCGAGCCCATCACCGAGCAACGCGAGCGGGATCGATCGGTCTCCGGCCAGCGCCGCCGCGAGCGCATCGCGCTTCTCGGCGCCGGTCGCCAGCAGCAGGGTCAAGCGCGCGCGCCGCAGGACAGGCAGCGTCAGCGTCACGCGCTCGGGCGGCGGCTTGGGTGAGTCGCGCACCGGTGCGACCGGGGCGACGCTCACGTCGAGCACCGGATGGCCTGCAAACAGCGAGCAGGTGTGCCCATCGGGGCCCATGCCGAGCAGGACGATGTCGAAGATCGCCTCGGGCATGTGCTGGAGGATCTGGAGGCCGTAGCGCCAGGCCGCGTCCTCGGGCACCTCGGGCGACGCGACCGCGTGGAGCACCGGGGCCTCGGCGCGCAGGGTGGCCAGCAGCGACTCGCGCACCATCCGCGCGTTGGACTCCGGGTCGTCCGCGGGCACGCAGCGCTCGTCGCCGAGCCAGAAATGGACGTGGCTCCAGCCGCCCTCGACGCCGGCAAGCAACTCATAGGCGCGCTTGGGCGTCGTGCCGCCGGCGAGCGCGATGTGCAGGCGGCGGCCGTCGCTGCGCGCGTCGGCGATCGCCGCGGCGAGCGTGTCGGCGGCGTAGCACGCAACCGCCTCGGCGTCGTCGAACACGCGCACGCGGGGCACGAACGACCTACCCGAGCAGCTTGCGCGCGGCGGCGAGCGCCGGCTTGAAGGTCGGGTCGATCATGAGCGCGTGGCGGATGCCCTCGCCGAGGATCCCAGGCTCGCCGCGCGAGGCGCCGAGCACCGTCCAGACATGCTCGATCCCGTCGCCGCCGCGCTTGGGTGCCTCGCGACGGCGCGCGGTCAGCCCGCCCTCGCCGCGCTCCAGCGCGAGCATCGTGCCGAGCTCCGTGCGCGTCTCGACGCCGGCCAGGCCGGGTGTGCTCATGCCGGCGACGACCGGCTCCAGTCGCAGCTGCACCTCGCCGCGCCGCGCCCGCGCGCGGCCGCGCAGCAGGTCGCCGTGACGGGTGAGCTGGTCGGGCCGCCAGCCCAGCTGCGCGCACAGCCAGCCGACGAGCAGCAGGCCGGAGACAAGCGAGTCCTGGCGGTAGCGGACCGAGACCTTGGAGAGCGTGAACAGCTCGGGGCGCCGGGCGGGCGGGTCGTAGGCGGCGGCCAGGCGCTCGCGCCACGGCGTGCAGCGCAGCCAGGCGAGGTCGACGACCTCGCTGCGCCCGGCGAGCTCGCACTCCCGCGCGAGCGCGGCCTCGACCTCGGGCTCGTCGACGGCGTCGAGCAGAACGACCTGGGCGAGCGGTGCGCCGCCGGCACGGCCGGTGGTCAGCGCGTCGACTGCTTCGGGGTGCCCGTGCGGCGACCACACGGCGGTGCGCAGGTCGGTCACGACGAGCGGGTCGACGATCGTGTCGAGGTCGCGCAGATGGTGCTCGCCGACCTGGAGCACCACCAACTCCCGCATAGCGGCGAACTCGCCGGGGCGCGCGTCGCCCTCGACGCTGACCGTCGCCTGTGCGTCGATCGTCGTCCGCCGCGGCTCGACGGCGCAGACGACGGTGCGCGAGGCGTGGTAGCGCCCGACGCGGCGCAGGCGGTTGGCGACCTCGCCGCTCCACTCGCGGTCGACGACGCAGATCAGGTTCAGCGTTCGCGCCGGGACGCACTGCTCCATCCGCCCGTGGCACTCCGAGACGAGCGCGCGCAGCCCCTGCTCGATCGCGCCCGGCGTCGTGTCGCGCTCGGCCCAGACGGCGTCGCTGGTGCTCATCAGGCGATCGCCATCCTCAGATCATCCGCCAGCAATCGTCGTCGAGCAGCAGCCGCTCGGCCTCGGCCGGTCCCTGCGAGCCGGCCGGGTACTGCGGCAGCGGCCCGGGCATCGTCTCCCACGCCTTGACGATCGGGTCGCAGATGCGCCACTGGGCCTCGACCTCGTCGTTGCGGGTGAAGAGCGTCGCATCGCCGCGCATCGCGTCGATGATCAGCCGCTCGTAGGCCTCCGGCGATTGCGACAGAAACGCCGTCCCGTAGAGGAACTCCATGTTCACCGTGCGGATCGCCATCCGCGAGCCGGGGATCTTGGCGCCGATCGACAGCGACACGCCCTCGGTGGGCTGGACGGTCAGCACGAGCACGTTGGGCCGCACGCCGGTCGACATCTCGTTCTGAAACGCGAGGTGGGGGACGGGCTTGAGCGTCACCGCGATCTCGGTCACCTTGCGGGCGAGGCGCTTGCCGGTGCGCAGGTACATCGGCACGCCGGCCCAGCGCCAGTTGTGGACCTCCAGGCGCAGCGCGGCGTAGGTCTCCGTCGTTGAGCCTTCCGGGACCCCGGGCTCCTCCAGGTAGCCGGGCACCGGCTCGCCGGCCTCGATCCCGGCCGCGTACTGCGCACGGACGGCCATGTCGGGCACCTCGGACGGGCGCGGGGCGCGGATCGCGCGCAGGACCTTGACCTTCTCGTCGCGCACCGGGTCGGCTTCGAAGGCGATCGGCGGCTCCATGCACAGCAGCGACAGGAGTTGCAGCATGTGGTTCTGGACGAGGTCGCGCAGCGCGCCGGCGGAGTCGTAGTAGCCCGCGCGTGAGCCGATCCCGATGTCCTCGGAGGCGGTGATCTGGACGTTGTCGATGTAGTTGCGGTTCCACAGCGGCTCGAACAGCGTGTTGGCGAAGCGCAGCGCCAGCACGTTCTGAACGGTCTCCTTGCCGAGGTAGTGGTCGATGCGGAAGACCTGCTGCTCGCCGAAGACCGACAGCACGCGCGCGTTGAGGTCACGCGCCTCCTCCAGCGAGCGGCCGAACGGCTTCTCGATGATCACCCGCACCTCGGAGCCCTCGCGGGCGGCGAGCCCGTGGCGCCCGAGGCAGTCGACGATCACCGGGAAGAACATCGGCGCGGTCGAGAGGTAGTAGCAGCGGTTCAGTGGCAGGCCGACGATCTCGTCGAACTCGTCGAGGGCTGCCTGAACGCCCTCGTAGACGGCGTCCTCGTCGAACGAGCCGGGGACGTAGCGCACCTCGGCAAACAGCTTGGCGAGCACCTTCTCGTCCGGCGGCCGGCGCGAGAACTCGCGCACCGACTCGATCGCCGTGTCGCGGAACTCGTCGTCGCTCATTGGCGAGCGAGCGTTTCCCACCAGTGCGAAGCGTTCGGGCAGCGCGCCCTCGTGAGCGAGGTTGTAGAGCGCCGGCAGCAGCTTGCGCCGCGCGAGGTCGCCGGTCGCGCCGAAGATGACGAGCGCGGTGGGGTGGACCGGCAGGCGCTCGAGGCCGTCCGTGAGCGGGTTGTCGTCCGCGTCGTCTGTGGGGTCGTGCACGGCGCTCATCGGGAGCACGCGGCCCCACACGGCGCGCGCCGTGCTCGCTGCATGACCGTTGGCCTCACCCGTCGGCGCTCTTCTTCGTCGCGTGTCCGCCGAACTGCGCCCGCAGCGCGGCCAGCATGCGGTGGGTGAAGTCGCCGTTGGCGCGCGAGTAGAAACGGGCGTAGAGCGAGGCGGTGATGACCGGCGTCGGCACGTCCTTGTCCATGGCGTCCTCGATCGTCCAGCGGCCCTCGCCGGAGTCCTCCGTGTAGCCGCTCAGTTCGGAGAGCGCGTTGCCCTCCAGCTCGAACGCGCGCGCGGCGAGTTCGCACAGCCACGAGCGCACGACCGAGGCCTGGTTCCAGAGGTGCGCGATCTTCGCGTTGTCGAGCTCGAACTCGCACTTGTCGAAGAGGTCGAAGCCCTCGGCGTAGGCCTGCATGAGGCCGTACTCGACGCCGTTGTGGACCATCTTCACGTAGTGCCCCGCGCCGCTGGGACCGAAGTGCCCCCAGCCGCGATCGCCGAGCGTCGCGCGCGCGTCCTGCTTCGTCTCGGGCGCGAGCACGTCGAGGATCGGGGCCAGCCGCCCGACCGCGTCGTCGGGTCCGCCGACCATCATGCAGTAGCCGACCTCCAGGCCCCAGACGCCGCCGCTCGTGCCGACGTCGACGTAGTCGATCCCGGCCTCGCTCAGCCCCGCCGCGCGGGTGCGGTCGTCGGTCCACTTCGAGTTGCCGCCGTCGACGATCATGTCGCCGGCCTGCAGGAGCGTGGCGAGCTCCTCGACGGTGCTCTGCGTCGGCGCGCCCGCCGGCACCATGATCCACACCATTCGCGGCGCCTGGAGCAGCTCGACGAGCTCGGCGAGCGAGCTCGCGCCGCGCGCACCGGTCTGCTCGCCGACCCGGCCGACCGTGCCGGGGTCGCGATCGAATGCCACGACCTCGTGGTCGGAGTCGCGTCTGATGCGGGCGACCATGTTGCCGCCCATGCGGCCGAGGCCGACGAAGCCGATCTGTGTCACAGGGTGTCTCCGCGCGTCGTGATGTCGTCCAGCTCCTTTCGCAGCATATGCCGGTCTATCTGCCCGGCAATGTCCCGATGTGACCTACCCGTGATCTGGCCGTTGGCCTCCGTGCGGGGTCGCCGACAGACATCCGCGGCAGGCCGCACCCGCAGACGCCTGCCCACCCCCGTGGCGGGCGCGCCGCCGTCGCCGCGGACTGGTGGCCCTGCCGTCCGCCACGACCACCATGGTGACCGCGTAGGCGCGACCGGCACGTTCGTCAGGCCGGCTGCACCGGCAGCCCCGCCGCCCGCCACGCCCGAAAGCCGCCGTCGAGATCGGTCGCGCGAGCGAACCCCAGCTGCTGCAGCGTGGCCGCCGCCAGGCTTGACTGGTAGCCCTCGGCGCACATCACGATGAGCGGCTGGCCGATGTCGGCGATGCGTGCGTCGTGCCCCTCCGATCCCGGGTCGCAGCGCCACTCCAGGACGTTGCGGGCAAACCAGATCGAGCCCGCCACGACACCGTCGGCCGCGCGCTGGGACTCCGTCCGGATGTCGAGCAGGAGCGCGCCCGCGCGCATCGCGGCGCGCGCCTGCTCTGGCTCGACGCGATCCAGCTGCGCGCGGGCGCACGCCAGCAGCTCGTCGATCGTGGTGCGCGTCATCGCCGTCAACCTCCCATGGGCACGAGCCGAGGCCGTGCCCGGGAGGACTACGGCGCCTGCTCGCGCATGCCTTTCACTGCCGCTGAGATCGCCTCGACGTCGAGCACGTCGGACATGATGCCGATCTGCTCTTCCCAGACGTCTTCGTCGATCAGGCTTCTGAACTCCGCTTCGAGCGCGTGATACACGGAGAGACCCAACTGGGCCTCGGCCAATGCACCTGCATAGGTCGGATCGCCGAGCACAACGGTCTCGGCGGCGATCTCTGCGCTCTCGTCGTCCGGAGCTCCGAGGATGACGAGCAGTTGCTCGGCCCCGTGCTCGTCCGCTAGGCGCTTGATCGTTTCCTGGCTATTGAGGTCCATGGCCCCCGAGGCCGTTCAGACGAAGCACTCCGTCGACGCGTAGGCGACCGATCCGCCTGCGCTCTTGACGCACGCGGCGATCGCGGGGCCCGCGATGCCGTCGCGCTCACCGAGCACGATGACCTGCTTGTTCTCGAACATGGGGTGCTAACTCACCTCCTCTTTCATCTCGTCGAGGCTCTGGTCGAGCCAGGTGTGCAGCTCGGGCGGGGTGATCATCGACTTCGACAGCCGCGCCACCTCCTCGCCGTCCTTCATGAGCAGGAAGGTGGGCAGGCCGTGGACCTTCAGGCGGATGCAGACCCGGCGGGCCTTGGGCGCCTCGAGCATGACGACCGCGATGTCGTCGCGGGCGTCGGCAAGCTTCTCGACATGGGGCTTCAGCGCCAGGCACGGCTTGCAGTCCGGGCCCCAGATGTCGACGAGCGTGGTGCCGCTCTCGACGAGCTCGTCGAAGTTCTCGCGCGTCGCCTGGCTCACAGCTCCCATTCGACTCAGCCTTCCGCTTCGTTGGATTCGAGCATCACGCTCATGCCATCAGACTGCTCGGACATCCGGCCCAGAAACAGGCTGCCCTTGGCCATGAGCTGTACCCGCTGCGCGCCGCCATCCATCAGCCGGGCGCGGGCGTGCGGAACGTAGCAGAGGGCGGAGGCGATATGGCCCTGAGTTGGGGCGAAGCCGGGCATGCCGCGCTGCTCGACGAACGCGCCCATGTCGGTCCGCTCGATCTCGCCGCGGCGCATGGCCAGAGCGGCGATCGTCTTGTAGTTGCGCTCGGGGACGTTGCCCGAGCCCTGCGGCTCGGTGAGCTCGGGGTTGTGCAGCTCGGTGGCGTAGTCGTCGACGTCGAGCATCTTCAGCCCGAGCCGGTCCAGCGGCGCGCAGACGAGCGCCTCCATGATCTTCGGATTGGAGGATCCCGCCGCCACGGTATGCCGGCCGACGGAGTCCAGCCGCACGCGCGGCGAGCGGGCGTCGTCGGCCTCCACGAGCAGTGCGCAGGCGCCGAGCACGTCCTCGAGCACCGGCATGTCGTGCTTGAGGTGGCCCTGGAACTTCATCCCGACCTTGGGAAGCGAACCGCCCGCGACGACCGCGACGCGCCGGAAGACCCCGGCGGCGACGAGGCTGCTGGCGATCACGAGCGCGGGGAGCGGGGCGGCGCAGAAGTTCTTGACGTCGCAGCCGGAGGCGTCGCTGCAGCCCGCCGCCGCGGCGACCGCCTTGGCGAGGTTGCCGCCGCCGCGCTGGTAGCGATCGCCGATCGCCTCCTCGCCGGCGCCGATGACGTACTCGATCGAGGCCGGGTCGATGCCGTTGTCGTGCAGCAGGTGCAGCAGCGCCAGCGTCGCGCTCGCCTTGCCGGCGAGGTTCTCGAGCACGACCTCCGCGGTCAGGGCCTGATCGGTCTCGTTGGCGCGGCGCATCGCCCCGGCGAGGTGATCGGCGCCGATGTGCAGGGGCAGCGCACCCGGCTCGGCCGCCACGGCCTCGGCGTCGCTGCCGGCGGCCGCGACCTTCTCGAGGTCGAGGTGCTCGCCGAGCGGATGGCGGGCGAGCAGCTCGGCGATCACGGCGGCCTCCTGCGTGCCGAGCCTCACGAGGCCGAAGTCGTCGACCGCCGCCAGCAGGCCGAGGAACTCGTCCTCGGGCATCAGCTCGCCGACGCCGGCGTAGCGGCCCTCGCCGCTGGCGGTGGCGCCGACCCATGGCCGCGCGGGCAGGTCGCGCGGGTGGATCGCGCCGAGGAACGCCTGGTGCGGTCCGTAGGCGACGGCCTGCTCGAAGGTGCGCAGGGAGCGCAGGAAGTGCGCCTTGACCTCCGGGTTCTTCGGCAGCTCTCGCGACGGCTTGGAGCCGTGGCGGCACAGGCCGGGGACGTGGGCGAGCGCAGCGCTCGTGGCGGAGATGACCGGTGTTGTCATGTGGCCCCTATTGAACCGAATCGCCGTCGAACACCGTCGGCCCTGTCACCGGGGTGGCGATGGCGTGCAGCGCCCGCTCGAGCAACTGCCGCCGCCAGGCGCGCTCCTGCTCGGGCCCGAGCTCGGGGTCCCCGGCGGGGAAGGGGATGCCGCGCGTGGGCACGATCCGCGGCGCGCCGACGCGCTTGGCGATCGACACGAGGTTGCACAGCAGCGCCGTGGGAATCCCTGCGCGCTCCAGTTCCTTCGTGAGCGTTGACCCGCAACGCGTGCCGGTGCCTCAGGTGGCGGTGAGGATCGCGGCCTGGATGCCCTGCTGGCGCAGGTCGGCGGCCCACTCCATCCCGAAGCGGCGCGCGTCGGCGACGGTGGTGCCGTTGCCGGTCGTGCCGAGGTACTCGCCGTGCAGGCGCCCGATCGCGCCCTCGCGCTCCAGCACGCGGGCGACGTCGAGCGGGAGGATGCGGTTGGGGTCGGCGTTGGCCCACACCGTCGAGAAGCCGCCGTGCACCGACATGAACGCGCCCTCGTCGGCCGAGTCGATGCCGTCCAGCGAGTGGCGGACCCACTTCGTCGCGCGCGCGGATTCCAGGCGATCGGGGTTGCCGAAGGGGACGAAGCCGCCCTCGGTGACGAGTGCGATCAGCGCCTCGGCGGCGTTCTCGATCGGCGCGGCGGGCGTGACCTGATCGAAGTCCGGAAGCGGGATCTCGCTGGCGTCCCTGTCGCCGCCCAGGCGCGTGAGGACGAGCGCGACCGCGCGCTGGGCCGCGCTGTCCTGCGCGAAGCGGTTCGTGCGCGCGACCGGCCCGATGCGGCCGTCCTGCGCGGTGAGCTCCTCGCCGGCGGCAATCTTCAGGGTGGCGGCGGCGAAGCGCTCCAGCGAGTCCTTCATGTGGCGCGCGGTCAGCCCGCTCTCGACGACCGTCGTGCCGGCCGCCTCGCCGAGGCCGGGGTTGTCGGGATGCATCGAGGCCAGCGCGGGCAGCCCCGCCTCGCTGGCCGCCGCCGCGATCCGCGCGCACGCCATGCCGTAGCGCCCGCTCGTGAAGGAGGGGCCGGCGACGATCATCTCCGCGCCGCGTTCGCGGGCCTGCGCGACGAGCTCGGCGGCGAACTCGGCGTGCGAGGCGGCGTAGTCGTCGCCGCAGATCGCGGTCGCGACGATCTCGTGCTCGTCGCCGAGCAGGCTGGCCAGCTTGCGGCCCGGCCCGGTGGCGCCGTCGCGCAGCTCCGGCCCGGTGCCCGCGGAGTCCTCGCCGCCCATGCCGGCGAAGAACTGGTTGACGTAGTGGACGATGCGCATCAGGCGGTCTCCGCGCAGGTCAGGAGGCCCCAGCCGAGCGTGCTCTGCGCGCAGTAGATGGCGGCGACGGGAAGCACGATCTCGTCGGTCGACGGCTGCTCGAGCAGGGCGATGTCTTCGCGGCCGAGGGAGCGCTCCACCGCGGGGAGGGTGAGGCGCTCGTCGTAGTTGCCGGTGCTGATGAGGGCGGTGGCCTTGGTCGGCGGGACGACGAGCGGCGGGCCCGTGCCGTCGCGGCCGGCCATCTCGGCGAGGATGCCGATCGCCGCGATCCCCTCCTCCTCGAGGCGGTCCATCTTCAGCGTGACGTCGGCGTCCGCGTTGCCGCCGCCTTCCTTGCTGAGGATCGCCGCGTCGACGCCGAGCTGCTTGCACAGCCGCGCGGCGTGCGCCGAGACGAGCTCCTTGTTGGCCTGGTCGACGGGCTCGGGGCAGAGGACGAGCGCGGCGAGCTCGACGTCGTCATGTGCTCTCAGGGCGGCGACGACGGGGTGCGTCTGGTGCAGGTAGGTCGGGTTCTTCAGGGAAGGGTGGCCGAACTGGCCGCTGACCACGGCGCCGTCGTCGAGCTCGCTGGGCGAGATGACGGTGGGCAGGCCGCCCGACAGGCTGCGGCCGTAGACGAAGACGTCCTTGAACGTGCCCTGGGTCTGCAGGTTCGTGACGACGGCGACGCGCGGCTTGCCGTTGGAGCTCGATCCGGTGTTGTCGGGAAGCTCCTCGACGGCGTCGGGCTCGGCGTCCAGCGCGGCGTCGGCGAGGTGGGCGGCGAGCCTGACGAGCCCGCGTCTCAGCGCTCGGTCGACGTCCTCCCAGGGCGCATCGTCGGCCGGCGTGAACTCGACGACGACGTTGTGGGTCGCGGCGAGCGGCGACAGCGGCGCGGCCGGCCCCGACATGTCGATGACCGCCTCCTGCGCGCGGGGAAGGTAGCCGGCGGCGACCACGGCGGCGCCCCGCAGGACGTGGGTCGTGCCGCGGCCGACCGGCATCGCGGGACCGAGCAGCCCGGGGAACACGCCACCGCCGCCGGGACCCTTGGAGCAGGGCTGGACGGCGTCGAGCACGCCGACGATCCGCACGGACTCGCCGGGTGAGGCGCAGCCGACGCGAACCTCGGCAAGCGCGGGGTCGCGCAGCAGCTCGCGCGCGCTCTGCTCACCGACGGTGAGGCAGCCCGCGGCGTAGCTCGTGCGCTCGCCCAGCTCAAGCTCGCGCACCTCGTGGACCATCCGGGTCAGTCCTGCTGGCGTCACCTATCCGACTCCTTCTCGCTGTCGGAGGCAGAGTATTCGTTGGCCGTGCGGCGCGCCCGCTGCTCGCGCGCGGTTTCAGGCTGCTTCGCTGGAAGGCGGCGTACCCGCCCCGTCCCGCACCGTCCCGCCTACGGGCCAACCCGACATGCAGCGCCTGCGCACCGCCGCCGAGGAACACGGCGTGGTGTTCCTGGGCCCTCCTCCCGGCACCCCAAGCCCTGAGCCGACAGCACCACCTACGCCCGCCCGGGAGCAGGCCCGATCGGAGCAACGCGACGCTGGTCGATCGCGCGGAGCAGAGAGTAATGCTTCGCGCGAGAGGGTGCTGCTTCTCGTCCGCTGCGACACTCGACTCGCTCGACCCCCCGACCACCTGCTGGTGACGTGTGTCTAGCGATGTCTAGCCCCCGGCTAGACACTGCTAGACACGGCGGAGAAGAGGGTGGGAGCGGCGTCTTCTCCGCTCCGCTCCG
>JBBSQG010000033.1:0-13542 GCA_038258125.1 Solirubrobacterales bacterium | reverse complement strand
GTCGCCTACGACGGCGCCGCGCGCGACGCCATGCACGCGCTGAAGTTCGCCGCCGCCCGGCCGCTCGCGCGCGTCATGGCCGCCCAGATCGCGGCCAACGCCCCGGCGCAGCTGCTGGGCAGGCCCGACATCACGCTCGTCGCCGTGCCCGCCCACCCACTGCGCCGTCGCGCGCGCGGCTTCGACGGCGCCGAGCTGATCGCCGCCGCGCTCGCCCGCCGCACCGGCCTGCCGCTGCACCGCGCACTGCGCCGCAGCGCCGCGTCGTCACACCAGCTCGGCGCCTCGCGCGCCGCCCGCCGCGACCCGGCGGGGCTGCATGTCCGGGCCCGCGGCATCGCCGCCCGCCGGGTCGTGCTCGTCGACGACGTGCACACGACTGGCGCCACACTGCACGCCTGCGCAAGCGCACTGCGCGACGCCGGCAGCAATCACATCGCTGCGATCACGTGGGCGCGCACCCTGGACGATCGGCCCGTTGAACCCGACCTGCCGGGGGCGTAGCATGAACCCCTCGCACGTCCGTTCGACAGAGAGGACTTCGAGATGCAGATCGAGGTCAAGGGCCGCAACGTCCCGGTCAACGACGAGCTCCGCGAGCTGGTGGAGCGAAAGTTCCGCAAGGTCGCCGCACAGGTCTCCGATCTCGCCCGGATGGAGGTCGAACTGCACGAGGAGCGCAATCCCTCCATCGCGGAGTCGCAGGTCGCCGGCGTCACGCTGTACCTCAAGGGCGTGACCCTGCACGCCGAGGGCAGCTCGCGCGAGATCGAGCACTCGATCCGGCTGTGCTCCGACGAGCTGGCGCGGCAGGTCAAGCGCCACCGCGAGAAGCGCCGCCGCCGCCGCGAGGCACGCGGCCCGCGCGCACAAGCCGCCACGTAGACACGTCAGACCGCGCGGCGGGCGGGGCCCGCCGCGTCGGTATCCTGAGCCGCTATGGCGCTCCTCGATCGTGCCCTCCGGATGGGCGAAGCCAAGCAGTTCAAGCAGTTTGAGAAGCGCGTCGCTCGCATCAACGATTTCGAGCCCGAGCTCGAGCTCGAGTCGATGGACGAGCTGCGCGCCCGGGCGGAGTCGCTCCGAGAGCAGGCGCGCAACGGCGCGAAGCTCGACGATCTGCTGCCCGAGACGTTCGCGCTCGTGCGCGAGGTCGGCAAGCGCGAGATGGGCATGCGCCACTTCGATGTTCAGCTGATCGGCGGCATGGTCCTGCACTCGGGCTCGATCGCCGAGATGAAGACCGGCGAGGGCAAGACGCTGACAGCGACGCTCGCGGTCGTGCTCAACGCGCTGCCCGGTACGGGCGTGCACGTCGTGACGGTCAACGACTACCTCGCCCGCCGCGACGCGGAGTGGATGAGCCCGGTCTACCACGGCCTCGGGCTCGATATCGGCGTGCTGCAGAACATGCAGGCCGTCGACGAGAAGCACGGCTCCTACGCCGCCGACGTGACGTACGGGACGAACTCCGAGTTCGGCTTTGACTACCTGCGCGACAACATGGCCTCCTCGCTGGAGGAGAAGGTCCAGCGCGGCCATCCGTTTGCGATTGTCGACGAGGTCGACAACATCCTCATCGACGAGGCGCGGACCCCCCTGATCATCTCCGGCCAGCCCGAGGCGGCGGCGGACTACTACGAGCAGTTCGCCAAGCTCGCCAAGTGGATGGTGCCCGGCAAGAAGCCCGAGGGTATGGACCCGCGGCTGAAGAAGGACTTCGTCGCCGACTTCGACTTCGAGTTCGAGGAGAAGCACAAGACCGTCTCAGTGTCCGAGAAGGGCGTCGCCAAGGCGGAGAAGTTCCTCGGCATCGAGCACCTCTACCGCGCCGAGAACGGCCCGCTGGTCAACCATCTTCAGCAGGCGCTGAAGGCCGAGTCGCTCTACAAGCGCGACGTCGACTACGCCGTCGTCGAGGGTCAGGTCATGATCATCGACGAGTTCACGGGGCGCATCCTCGAGGGTCGGCGCTGGTCGGAGGGACTGCACCAGGCGATCGAGGCCAAGGAGGGTGTGTTCGTCCAGGAGGAGAACCAGACCCTGGCGACGATCACGCTGCAGAACTACTTCCGCCAGTACGACAAGCTCGCGGGCATGACCGGCACGGCGCTGACCGAGGCCACCGAGTTCATGAAGATCTACAAGCTCGGCGTCGTCGAGATCCCGACGAACCAGGCGATGATCCGCAACGATCAGAACGATCAGGTCTACAAGACGCGCGACGGCAAGTGGGACGCGGTCAGCCGCGAGATCGTCGAGCGCCACGCGACCGGTCAGCCGGTCCTCGTCGGCACCGTCTCGGTGGAGGTCTCCGAGCTGCTGTCGGGCATCCTGGACAAGCACGGCGTCAAGCACACGGTGCTGAACGCCAAGCCCGAGTACGCGGCGATGGAGGCCGAGATCGTCGCCGAGGCCGGTCAGCCCGGTGCCGTCACGATCGCGACGAACATGGCGGGCCGCGGCGTCGACATCAAGCTCGGCGGCAGTCCCGAGCACCTCGTGCACCGCGAGCTGACGAAGCTGGGGCTCAAGCCCGGCGACCCCGACTTTGCCGAGCGCTACGACGACGTCCTGCCGAGTGTCGAGAAGCGCGTTGCCGCCGACCGGGAGAAGGTCCTCGCCACGGGCGGCATGTACATCATCGGCACCGAGCGCCACGAGTCACGCCGGATCGACAACCAGCTGCGCGGCCGCGCCGGCCGCCAGGGCGACCCCGGCGAGTCGCGCTTCTTCCTATCCGCCGAGGACGACCTCGTGCGCCTGTTCGCCGGCGACCGGATCTACCGCATCCTCGACCGGCTCGGGACGACCGACGAGGACGGCCACGAGGAGCCGATCGAGGCCGGCATGCTCTCCAAGCAGATCGAGAAGGCGCAGAAGAAGGTCGAGGAGCAGAACTTCCTGCAGCGCAAGCGCGTGCTTGAGTACGACGACGTCATGAACGAGCAGCGCCGGATCGTCTACAAGTTCCGCAACGAGATCCTCGAGGGCAAGGACATGGGCGTCCAGGTGCGCGCCGAGATCGCCAACGTCATCGAGCGTACGGTCGGCGAGTTCACGCCCGGCGACTTCATCGAGGACTGGGATCTGGACGGCCTGTTCACCTCGCTGGACGACATCTTCCCGGTCGAGCTGCTGGGCGCCCACGAGCTGACGCCCGAGCAGACCGACCGCGAGGAGCTCATCAAGCTGATCGGCGACGAGGCCGTCAGCCTCTACGACCAGCGTGAGGCTGAGCTCGGCGACGAGGTCATGCGCGCGGTCGAGCGCTTCCTGCTGCTGCAGTTCATCGACACGCGCTGGCGCGAGCACCTCTACGACATGGATTACCTGCGCGAGGGCATCCATCTGCGCGGCTTCGCCCAGATCGAGCCGATCGTGGCCTACAAGAATGAGGCCTTCACGCTGTTCGCCGACCTCATGAACACGATCTGGGCCGACTTCACCCGGATGGTCTTCAACCTCGAGTTCGAGGCGGTCGACGACGAGGAAGAGCCCGAGCAGCGCTACCAGACGAGCGGCTCCACGACACGACCCGGCCGCGTGTCGTACTCGGGCGGCTCGGGCGCGCCGAGCGCGCTGGCGATGGCCGCCGCGGGAGTCGGCGTCGCGGAGGAGCTGTATGAGGAGGGTGAGGAGTACCAGGCGCCGCCGCCGGTCGAGCAGCGGGTGTTGTCCGAGGAAGAGACGATCGGGCGCAACGACCCCTGCTGGTGCGGGTCGGGCAAGAAGTTCAAGAAGTGCCACGGCGCCTGACGTAGGGCGGTCCCGGAGGCGGCACGGACGACGTCGCCGGCGGGCGGCGCGGCGGTCGGGTGTCCTTGCGGCGACGGCGCGTGCGAGCCCGGGTGCCGCAGCGGTGGCCGTTGTGAGCCGCGAGTCCAACGAGCCGACCGGCGCGCCGGTCAAACTCGTCGTCTCGCATGTGGCGCCCGACCGACACGAACGTCGCCCGTCCTCTCGCCGAGTACGTGCGCTCGAGTCTGTGGGTAGTGCCCGCCGCGGGCACCGTGCTGGCAGTGGCGGCGGGCTTCGCGGCGCTCGCGCTCGACCACGCGACAGATGCCCGCTTCGGCTTCACGGGTGGGGCGGAAACCGCCCGTGCGGTGCTCTCGACGATTGCCGCCGCGATGATCACGTTCACCGGCCTGGTGTTCAGCATCCTGATCGTCGCGCTGCAGCTCGCCAGCGCGCAGTTCTCTCCCCGGGTCATGCGCACCTTCCTGCGCGATCGCAGCAGCAAGCTTGCGCTGGCGGCGTTCGTCGCGACGTTCAGCTTCGCGCTGACCGTCCTGCGCGGGACGCGGGCCGACGCGGTTCCGGGGATCTCGGTCAGCCTCGCGATCATCCTCGTCTTCGTCAGCGTCGGGATCTTCATCCACTACATCAACCACACCGCGCAGGCGATCCGCGCAGTGGCGATCATCGATTCGGTCGCGGTCGAGACGCGGGCAAGCGTCGAGCGCTGCCATCCGACCGACGCACCACCGGCTCCGGCCGTGCCGGACCTGAGCGGCGACGTCGCCACCGTCTGCCACGAGGGCCGGCCGGGGGTCGTGACGGGCTTTGACGCGGAGCAGATCGTGGCTGCCGCGGCGCGCGCCGACGCGGTCGTGGTGCTGCGCGTCGGCGTGGGTGACTTCGTTCCCGCGGGCGCCCCGCTGCTGGATCTGCACGACGCCGACGTACGCCGCTGCGACGTCGCCTGTCACGTCAGCTTCGGCCGGGAGCGAACGATGCGTCAGGATCCCGCCTTCGGGCTGCGCCAGCTCGTCGACCTGGCGGTCAAGGCACTGTCGCCCGGGATCAACGATCCGACCACTGCGGTCCAGGCGATCGACCAGATCCACGACGTGCTACGGCGCCTGGCGTCTCGCCCGCTCGCGCCGGGCCGGCGGGCCGACGCGGACGCAATCGTCCGGCTCCTGCATCCGAGCATGGACTGGGCGGACTTCGTGTCGCTCGCCGTCGACGAGATCCGCCTCTACGGATCATCCAGCCTGCAGGTGGTGCGCCGGCTGCGCGGCATGCTCGACGATCTGCTCGGCGTCGTCGACGAGGGGCGCCGGACCGCGCTGCTCGAGCAGCGCGAGCTTCTCGTGACCGCGGCCGAGCGCGCGTTCGGCGACGAGCGCGACCGTCGCATGGCGAGCCGCGGCGACGCCCAGGGCATGGGTTCCTGAGTGCGCCTTCTCCGCGCCGTCGCGAGAAGTGTCCCGCCGCTTGACAGGTGACCAAAAAGTCACGTATGGTGGCGCGACATGGACGCGGTGTTCAAGGCGCTCGCAGACCCCACCCGGCGCAGCCTGCTCGACGAGCTGTTCAAGCAGGACGGCCAGTCGCTGTCAGCGCTCGAGGGGCGGCTGGCGATGACGCGCTTTGGCGTGATGAAGCACCTCAAGGTGCTCGAGCAGGCCGGCCTCGTGACGACGCGCAGGCGTGGTCGCGAGAAGCTGCATTTCCTGAACCCCGTCCCGATCCGGCTCGTCCACGACCGTTGGGTGAGCAAATACGCCGAGCCGTGGGCGGCGACGCTCACCGGCCTGAAGCGCACGCTCGAGGAGGGCACGATGGAAAAGGTGTTCGAGATCTACATCAAGACGACGCCGGATCGCCTGTGGCAGGCGATCACCGACTCAGACATGCGCGCGAAGTACACCTTCGGCGTCGGCATCAGCTCGGACTGGACGCCCGGCTCGCACTACACGGCGTCGCATCCGAGCGGCGTCGACATCTCGGCGGGGGAGAACCTCGAGGTCGATCCGCCGCGCAAGCTCGTGCAGAGCTTCAACGCGTTGTGGAGCGACGACGTCAAGGCCGCCGGCACCTCGCGCGTCACTTGGGACATCGAGCCGGTCGGCGACTCCTGCCGGCTCACCGTCACCCACGACGAGCTGCCGGCGAGCGTCAACAACGAGATCTACGGCGGCTGGCCACAGATCCTCTCGGGTCTGAAGACCCTGCTGGAGACCGGCGATCTGCTCGACACGCCCGGGTCGCTGATGTACGCGGGGGCCGGGGGATCCGGACCGTTCTGATCGCTCAGGCGACGGGCGTGGGCGCCGCCGCCCCGGTGGCGTCCCGCTCGGGCCGGCCGAGCAGATACGCGGTCAGCCCGGCCAGCCCGACGACCGCGTTGATGAACAGCACCGGTCCGGAGTCGTTGGTCAGCGCACCCGCCATGCCGGCGGACAACCCGCCCAGCAGGGCGGCGGCCCACGACCGGTGCGGCAGCGCGGCGTACAGCCGCTCGCGGTTGCGCCAGGCGAACACGACAGCCAGCAGCGCGGTGAGGAAGTGCGCCGGCTTGTCGGCGCTCGTGAGGATCCGCCACGACAGCTCGTAGCGACGGGTGACGAGCTCCCACAGCTCGCCGGGGTCGTCGGCACGCAGCAGGTTTCGGGTCAGGTGGCTGCCGCCCGACAGGCTCAGGTCGATCGCCACGAGCAGCAGCAGCCCGGCCACCGGAACGAGCGCCGCCAGCGCGATCCGGCGCGGGCTGATCGCCCCCGGCAGCATGACGAGCATGGCGACAGCGACGCCCGCACCGATCGTGATGACGCCGCCGACATCGGCCCCGAGCCGGCCCCAGCCGACGACGACGAGCAGCGCAAGCCCCGCCGCGCCGTAGAGCACGAAGGTGGCGCGCGTGATCGCTCGCCCCGTCGTAAGTGCCGCCAGGCCGACGAGCAGCACGATGGGCAGGATCGGCTCCAGCTCGTTGGAGACGCCGTAGAAGCGCGAGCCGGACAGGACGCTGGGCCCGAGCACGGAGACGACGAGCAGGTTGCTGCCCAGCGCGAGGTCGGTGGCGTAGGCGACGAGGCAGACGGCCGCGGGCAGCAGCGGGGCTCGCTCCCACGGCAGCAGACGCGCGGTGACGGCGCCGAGCGCGATCGACAGGCCCGCGATGAGGAAGACCTCACCGGTCCGCGTCGAGGGCTCGACGGCGGCGGCGAAGAGGACCGCGGACGGCCACCACAAGAGCCCCAGTCCGGCCGTGCGGAGCACGGGCCGGACCGCCGCGCCGGCGCCGCGCCATGCGCCGAGCACGAGAAATCCGATCGCGGCGAGCATCACGATCGCCACCACCGACGCCGCCTGGCGCCCACCGCGGACCTCCGTCCAGCGGGTGCGCAGCGCGTCGAGGCGGTCAGGGCTGAGCGTCGCGCCGGCCTCGATCGCCAGGCCCCGCATGCGGTCGGGCGGCTCGACGCCGATCCATTGCAGGATCGTCGGCGCGAAGTCGATCGAGGAGACGAGCCCGTCGCGGCGTGTCGACGCCGATGTCGGGCTGCCCCGGCGCCCGTCGCCGACCGCCATCGCGGGCTGGCGCAGGTAGCGGCCGGGAGGCTCGCCAAAGCTGTGCGCCGCCGACGTGTCGGGCAGCTGGACGACGAGCAGCAGCTCGCCGGCGTCGCGGCCGCGGGCGAGGGCGGTGAGCTGGGCACGCCCCGTGGGCCCGGCCGGGACCGACGCGACCACGAGCCGATGCGAGCGCGCGAGCGCCTGCGTGCGGGCGGCCAATGTGTCGGGTGCGCCGAACGAGACCGCGGCCACACGCCCGCGCTCGTCGGCCGCGGCGATGGCGGCCCGCAACGGCGCGCCGCGCGCGGCGACGAACGCGGCGCCGCCCGGGACCGAGCCGCCGAGCAGCCCCGGCCGCAGCGTCGTCGACACGTCGGCGGCGCGGCGGTGAAACGGTTGCCAGTTGACGAACGAGCGCGCCCGCGCGTCGAAGCGCAGGTTGTCGAGCTCGCCGTCGAGGTCGGCGTCGACGTCGCTGTACAAGCCCGTCGGCTGACGGCCTCCCTGCGAGATGTCGAGCAGGACCTGCTGGCGCTGGAAGCTGCCCTGCGCCGAGCTCCAGAGGCCGGCGCGCAGCGTCGGCTGCCCGTCGAGGAAGCGCAGCAGCGCGTCCTGCGGCGGGCCGGTCAGATCGTTGGCCGCAGGTTTGAGCACGTCGCGCGGGCCGGCCGCGTAGAACGCGAGGATCGCGTGACGCTGCCCGGTGTCCGCCGCCCCGGCACCGCTGGGCAGGGGCGCCAGCGCGGCGATGGCAGCGGCCAGCGCGCACCAGGCGAGGTGGCGAAGACGCCGGCCCATTGGCGGCCGACACTAGTGGACCGTCCGCGAGCTCTGCGGGTTTCTGGCGGCATCCACTAGCGCCGCGCCGTCGCCGCGCCGGTTTGTGTCCGACCGTCCAAGGCCGGGGCGGCAATCTTCAACATCCGGGCCATATCGGGCCCCCGGTGACCCGCCTTAGGTTGAACCGGATCATTCGCCCGGACCTCGGGCGATGCGCTTAGACCTGAGGGGGTTCCATGATTCGTCCCATTCGTGGGCAACGTAGGGCTGGGCGCAGCGCGCTTGCCATCGCGGCCGCCGCGCTCGCCGTCGTCGCCGTTGGCTGTGGCAGCGACGACAAGTCCAGCTCGTCCGGCGGTGCCAGCGCCACGGGCGACACCATCCCCGTCGGCATCCTGCATTCGCTCAGCGGGACGATGGCGATCAGCGAGGTCTCGGTGCGCGATTCCGAGCTGCTGGCGATCGACGAGATCAACAAGGCCGGCGGCGTGCTCGGCAAGCAGCTCACGCCGGTCATCGAGGACGGTGCCTCCGACTGGCCGACGTTCGCCGAGAAGGCCCAGAAGCTCATCTCGACCGACAAGGTCGCCGCCACGTTCGGCGGCTGGACATCGGCCAGTCGCAAGGCGATGCTGCCCGTCTTCGAGCGCAACAAGGCGCTGCTGTACTACCCGGTCCAGTACGAGGGCCTGGAGGCGTCGCCGTACATCTTCTACACCGGCGCCACCACGAACCAGCAGATCATCCCCGGCCTGGAGTTCCTGCAGGACGAGCTGAAGGTCAAGACGCTGTTCCTCGTCGGCTCGGACTACGTCTTCCCGCGCACGGCCAACAAGGAGATCAAGGCCTGGGCGAAGGCGAACAACATGAAGATCGTCGGCGAGGAGTACTCCCCGCTGGGCAACACCAACTACGCCACGACGATCAACAAGATCAAGCAGGCCAACCCGGACGCGGTCTTCCAGACCATCAACGGCGACTCGAACGTCGCGTTCTGGAAGCAGTTCACCGACGCCGGCCTGGACGCCAAGAAGCCGCCGGTCATCTCCGTCTCGACGGCTGAGGACGAGGTCCGCGGCGTCGGCATCAAGAACATCGTCGGCCAGTACGTGGCGTGGAACTACTACCAGACCACCCCGGGCGCGGTGAACGAGAAGTTCGTGGCGGCCTACAAGGCCAAGTACGGTGCCGACCGTGTCACCGACGATCCGATCGAGGCCGGCTACGTAGGCGTCCACCTGTGGGCGATGGCGGTCGAGAAGGCCGGCAGCCTCGACGTCGAGAAGGTCAAGGCCGCGTCGAAGGGGCTCGTGTTCGAGGCGCCCGAGGGCAAGGTCACGATCGACGGCGACAACCAGCACATCTACAAGACCGCCCGCATCGGGCAGCTTCAGCCCAACGGGTTGATCAACGAAGTCGGTGGCTCGGAGGAGCCGATCAAACCTGATCCGTTCCTGAAGTCCTACTCCTGGGCCAAGGGCCTCTAGCAGGCGTCGGACGAGCAGCGGGACGTCGCGATGGACGTCATTCTCAATCAGCTCTTCGTCGGGCTGAGCATCGCGTCGATCCTGCTGCTCGTCGCCCTCGGGCTGACGTTCACGTTCGGCCAGATGAACGTGATCAACATGGCGCACGGCGAGTTCATCATGGCCGGCGCCTACACGACCTACGTGCTGCAGACGGCGCTCGGGACCGGGGCGATCGGGCTCGCCTTCGGTCTCGCGCTGCCGCTGGCGTTCCTCGTCGCCGGCACGCTGGGCCTGATCCTCGAGTTCCTCGTAATCCGCCGGCTCTACGGCCGGCCGCTGGACACGCTTCTGGTCACCTGGGGCGTCGGCCTCATGCTCCAGCAGCTCGCCCGCGACCTGTTCGGTGCCCAGAACGTCAACGTCGACGCGCCCGACTTCCTCAACGGCGGCATCACGATCGCCGGCGCGGACCTGTCCTATCCGCGCTTGTTCATCATCGGCGTCGTCGTGCTCGTGATCGTCGCGATCGCGATGTACATGGGGCGCACTCCGGCGGGGCGCCGGATGCGCGCGGTCATGCAGAACCGCCCGCTGGCGTCCGTCAGCGGCGTGCGCACGACGCGCGTCGATCGCACCACGTTCTTCATCGGCTCGGGCCTTGCCGGCCTGGCCGGCGTCGGCATCACGCTGCTTGGCCCGGTCGGGCCGACGCTCGGCCTGGCGTACCTCATCGACGCGTTCCTCGTCGTCATCGTCGGCGGCCTGGGGCAGCTGCGCGGCGCGATCATCGCCGCGCTCGCGCTCGGGATGGCGAACTCGTTCATCGAGTACAACACGAGCGCGAGCATCGCCAAGGGCGGGGTCTTCCTGTTGATCGTCTTGTTCTTGCAGTGGCGACCGCAGGGCATCGTCGTCCAGCAACGCAGGGGACTTGCCTGATGTCGTCGCTCGCAAAGTGGCTGCCGTCAAGCACTCCGAAGCCGTCGGCATTCCTCGTGCGATTCGCGCTGATGGCGGTCACGCTGCTGCTGATCGCGCCCGTCGTCCTTTCGGACTTCCGCCTCTCGCTGCTGGCGAAGTTCCTCTGCTTCGCGATCATCGCCCTCGGCATCGGCCTCGCCTGGGGCCAGGGCGGGATGCTCGTGCTCGGCCAGGGCCTGTTCTTCGGCCTCGGCGGCTACTGCATGGGCTTTCACATGAAGATCGTCGACGCGGGGCCCGGCAACCTGCCCGACATCCTCACCTACAGCGGCCAGTACGACTCGCTGCCGTGGCTGTGGAAGCCGTTTGCGTCGGCCTGGTTCGCGGTCCCAATGGCCATCCTGCTGCCGATGGCGATCGCCGCGTTGCTCGGTGCCGCCGTCTTCCGCCAGCGCATCCGCGGCGCCTACTTCGCGATCCTCAGCCAGGCGCTGGCGGGCGCGTTCGTGATCGTCATCGTCGGCAACCTGTCGCTGACCGGCGGCACGAACGGGCTGACGAACTTCCAGAGCTTCTTCGGCCTGTCGGTCATCGATCCGGCCGATCAGCGGATCCTCTACTTCATCGTCGCGATCGTCCTGCTGGCGCTCTTCCTCTTGACGCGCGCGCTCGTGCTCGGGCGCTACGGACGGCTGCTGATCGCGGCCCGCGACGACGAGGACCGCGTGCGCTTCCTCGGCTACGACCCGGCGCGCGTCAAGCTCGTCGCCTACGTGCTGGCGGCTGGCATGGCCGGCCTGGCGGGGGCGCTGTTCGTGCCCGTCGTCGGGATCATGGCGCCGGCGCTGCTCGGCATCGTGCCCTCGGTCGAGATGGTCATCTGGGTCGCGCTCGGCGGGCGCACGGCGCTCGCCTGGGCGGCGGCCGGCGCGGTCATGGTCAACTGGGCGAGGTCGAGCATCTCCGAGCAGTTCCCATCGGGCTGGCTGTACCTGCAGGGGCTGCTGTTCGTGACGGTGATCCTGTTTCTGCCCAAGGGCGTGGGCGGCCTGGTCGAGAACGCCCGCCGCTTCGTCGGCGCGCGGGTCTCGCTGGAGGGTGGCCGGCCGCGGGTGGAGAAGCGACCCGCGCCGGCTGCCACGAGCGCGCCGGCGACCAAGGACGGGCTGTGATGGCCGATCCGTTGCTGAAGATCGCAGATCTCGTCGTCGCCTTCGGTGCGTTTCACGCGATCGACGGCCTTGACCTGACGCTCGAGGAGCACGAGGTGCGCTTCGTCATCGGGCCCAACGGTGCCGGCAAGACGACGCTGATCGACTCGATCACGAACCTTGTGCGGCCGACGAGCGGCTCGATCAGGTTCGCCGGCGAGGAGCTCGTCGGCCAGAAGGAGTTCGCGATCGTGCGTGCCGGGATCGGCCGCACGTTCCAGAAGCCGTCGGTCTTCGACGAGCTGACCGTGCTCGAGAACGTCGACCTCGCGGCGTCGTTCCGGCTGCCCTTCCGGTCGCTGCTGCGGCGGCGCAAGGGCGTCTCGCCCGAGGTCGCCGAGCTGCTCGACTCGGTCAACCTCACCGAGCAGTGCGACAACCCGGCCGGGTCGCTGTCACACGGCCAGAAGCAGTGGCTGGAGGTCGCGATGGTGCTCGTCCAGCGTCCGCGCCTGCTGCTGCTCGACGAGCCCGTCGCCGGCATGACCGAGAAGGAGCGGCTGCTTACCGGCGAGCTGATCACGAAGATCGCGCAGGAGGGCACGACCGTGCTCGTCATCGAGCACGACATGGACTTCGTGCGCCGCTTCGCGCACAAGGTGACCGTCATGCACGAGGGCAAGATCCTCACCGAGGGGACCGTCACCGAGGTGCAGAGCAACGAGACCGTGCGCGAGGTCTACCTCGGGCGCCCGCGCGACGCGCGCGGCGCGGCCGAGACGGAGGTGCCGGCATGACCAAGGTCCATCAGCCCGTCGAGCACAGCCACGATCCGCACGTCGAGCCACCGCCGATCCTCACCGTCTCAGGCCTCGAGGTCGCCTACGGCCCGACGCAGGTCATCTTCGGCGTCTCACTGGAGGTGGCCGAGGGCGGGCTGTGCTGCCTCATGGGTCGCAACGGCGTCGGCAAGAGCACGCTGCTGCAGACGATCGTCGGTCTGCAGCCGGCCAAGCGCGGGACGATCTCCCTGGGCTGGAAGGAGATCACGAAGATGGCGCCCTACAACCGCACGAGGTCCGGGATCGCCTACGTGCCCCAGGGCCGCGAGGCGTTCCCGTATCTGACGGTGTTCGAGAACCTGCGCGTCGTGTCCGAGGCATCGGAGAAGTCGGGCCCGGAGGACATCGAGCGCGCGCTGGAGCGCTTCCCGCGGCTGCGCAAGATCCTCGACCGGCCGGCCGGGTTTCTCAGCGGCGGTGAGGCGCAGCAGCTGGCGATCGCCCGCGCGCTCGTGACCCTGCCTCGGCTGCTGCTGCTCGACGAGCCGACGGAGGGCATCCAGCCGTCGATCATCCTCGAGATCGAGGACGCGATCGCCGACCTCAAGAACGACGGGATGTCGATCCTGCTCGTCGAGCAGTACGTCGACTTCGCGATGCGCCTCGCCGACACGTACGCGGTCATGGACGTCGGGCGGATCGTCGCCAGCGGGCCCACGGACTCATTCGAGCGCGACAAGATGCAGCAGCTCATGTCGGTCTGAGCCCGGGGCTCTCGCAGTCAGAGCGACCCCGAGGGTTTGGCATCGGCGCGGGTGGGCGATCCTCTGGGCATGCAGGTCGTCGTCGACAACACGAGCGGGGGAGACCCGCAGCTCGCTTCCAGCGTCGCCGCCGGGCTGCGCGCTCGCGGGATCGCGGTCGAGGTGCGCGATCCCGAGCCGAGCTCGATGTTCGACACCGCGGTCCACCTCGTCTCGACGGGGATCGTGCTGCGCGTCGAGGAGCGCCCGCCGCGGGCCCAGCTCGGCGAGATTTCCGAGGTCGTACGCGATGCGCTCCAGCGCCACCCCAGCCCGCGCCGCCGATCGCGCGCCGTGCCGGTCAAGCTCGGCTCGGGCGGACAGG
>JBBSQG010000032.1:0-13705 GCA_038258125.1 Solirubrobacterales bacterium | reverse complement strand
CGAGCCGGCGGGCCGGCGTGCCATATCCCGAAGAGCTGCGGCTGCTCGTCGAGCGCGAGCTCGATTGCCTCGCGTTCCCGTCCAGGCCCGCCACCGCCCGCCTCGTCGAGGCGATGCGCTACAGCCTGCTGGCCGGCGGCAAGCGGATCCGACCGGTCCTCGCGCTCGCCACCGCGCGGGCGATCGGTCGTGACGAGCACGACCTGCTGCCACTGGCCGCCGGCATCGAGCTCATCCACACCTACTCGCTCATCCACGACGATCTGCCCGCGATGGACGACGACGACATGCGCCGCGGCCGCCCGACGGCACACAAGGCCTTCGGCGATGACGTCGCGATCCTCGCCGGCGACGGGCTCTACGCCGAGGCGTTCCGCCACATGCTCACCCACCAGCGCGGCGAGCCGCAGCACATCCTCGCGGCGATGCAGGAGCTCGCGGCCGCGACCGGCGTCGACGGCATGGTCGGCGGCCAGTACATGGACGTCGCCGGCCTGCACCGCGACTCCGACGAGCTGCGGCGCCTGCACGAGCTGAAGACCGGGCGGCTGATCGGGGCGTCGGTCGAGTGCGTGCTGCTGATCGCCGGGATGCGCCGGCCCGACACCGCGGACTTCTGTGCGTTCGCCGCCGAGCTCGGCGTGCTGTTTCAGATCGTCGACGACATCCTCGACGTGACCGGGACCGATGCGGCGCTCGGCAAGCCGCAGGGCTCCGACGAGCGCCACGGCAAGCGCACGTACGTCAGCGAGTTCGGCCTGGAGGGCGCGCGCGAGCTGGCGCTGCGCTCACATCGCCACGCGCGCGCATCGCTCGCCGCGGCCGCGCCCGGCGGAGCGCCCGAGCTCGAGCAGATCACGGACTTCATCGCCACCCGCAGCTCCTGAGCGGGGAGCACCGCTCGCACGCACGCACGCACCGGCGGGCCGGCCCACGCCGGCCCGCCGTTTCGGCGTGCGTCATCCCCCGTGCGCGGCGCTGCCCTGGATCAGCGCTCCCACGGGCGCGTGCCCAGTGCCGACATCCGCGCCACCGGGGCCGGTGGTGCGGCGCTGGGGGGCGGAGCACCGAGCAGCGAGTTGAGGATCGCCTCGCCGCGCGGATAGGTCTCGCCGATGTGGACGACCTCGCCACGGCGGCCGACACGCGCGAGAAAGCGCGCGCCCTCGCCCGGGAACGCCGACTCGACGAGGCCCGCCGCATCGGGCCCGGCCTTCTGGAGGAACAGGCCCTCCAGCAGGTTGCGGCCGGCGAGCAGCGTTGCGTTGATCGCGTCGAGCACGCCGTTGACGGGCGCCGTCTTGCTCGCGATCTCACCGACGCTCACGAGTGCCACGCCGAGCCCCTGGTTGATCTTCAGCAGCGCGCGAATCGTCATGCCGAGATACAGCGCGAGTGCGCCGACGATCAGCGCGATCAGGACGATGATGACCAGTACCGCAGGTTCCATGTCAGACCTCCTCAGGCGTCCGGGAGCGCGGCGTTCAGCGAGCCGCCGTAGTTGGCCAGGCCGTCGACGACCTGGCCGATGTAGCTCTGCGTGGCGACGAGCTCGATGACCGCATCGAGGTCCTTGGACCCCGCCGCGGCCACGCCGGCGATCGCCTCGACGCGATGCTCGATCGTGCGCGCCGCATCGACGATCCCCTTCAGGAGATAGACGAGCAGCAACGCCGCGAGGACGAGGACCAGTGCGACAATCCAGAGGATCACGCCGATCAGCCCCCCGTCACCTTGCGCACGACGAACGCGGCCTTGGCGGCGATGCCGGGCAGCACGGAGAGGATCGTCTGCAGCGGCGCGTTGATGTCCGCCACCCAGCGCCCGAGGCCCCGCAGATGCTGGGACTCGACCGTCGCCAGGGCGCCCGCGAGGTCGCCGAGACCGTCGCCGATCGCGCTCAGCCGCCCGCGCACCCGGGCGAGCGCGAAGGCGAGGACGCCGACGAGCAGCGCCATCTCGGCGAGGCTCAGCGCCGTCATCAGATCGGTGCTCATGCGACCACCTCGCCGGGCGCCGCGTAGTGGCCGACGAGGACGTCCATGTACTCGTTCTGGACGAGCGCCTCGTCGATGATGAGCGCCAGCACGCCCGGAGTCGCTGCCAGCTTGGGCAGGTTGCTCGTGTTCGCCGCGACGCCGAGCGCGGACTGCATGAGCCTTCCGGTGCGATCCTGGATGTCCTTGATGAGGCTCAGCAGGAGCATCATCAGGACGATCACCACCAGCACCACGACCGCACCCATTCCGAGCGCGACCTGCCACAACGCGTGCGTGTCCAATGCCGCGACCACTGTTGTCACCCGTTCACCACCGCCTTTCGCAGCGCCCGGATGGCCAGGAGGATCCGAGTCGCCGAGTCGTTGATCTTGTCGAAGTCGCCTGTTGGGGTCGACGACTGCGCGCAGACCGTTTCGAGGTCTGCGCATGCCTGCGCGAGCTGGCTGCTGAGGCGTCCTGCCCTCACGAGCGCGATCCCCAGGCAGAGCGCTATGCCCAGGATCGCCGCGCCTGCCACCGCGAGCGCCAAGGGCCAGCTGATGAGCGTCTGCGTGACCATGGCTAGCTGCGCCGCGATCCAGCCCACCGGGCAGGCCGTGCGGCGTCCGGCGCCATCACCGAAAGCGGCACGCCAACGTTGACCGCGTGAGCGGCGTCTTCGCGCATCTCTGAACCCCTCCCGTTCCCGCTGTAGGACAGCGAACGACCGAGTGACGATCTCGTCACCCAGCGGCCCCCCGCTGCGCCTAGCTATAACACTTGCGCGCCAAGAAAGCTAGGCCGATGCTTAATGTGGTCCAGGAACCTGACAGGGCGTCAAACTATCGTCAGGATGGGTGCCGAGCGTGCTCTGCGGCCCGTCCTAGCGGTGTCACGACCCGAGCACCGAAGCGACGGCAGCCCGGTGGGCTAGCCAGCGCCTTAAGACGCTCCCTGGATTTGACGACATGTCAGATCGACCGTCACCGCGACGCGCGGGTGATCTCGGCCAGCGGCCGGATCGCCGTGCCGGCGAGCCGTCGGCGGCGTGCGTCGCGGGTCGGGGGCTGATCGGGGCGTCAGTAGAGTGCGTATGGCTTGTAGCCGCAATGACTCGCCTCCAGACCACGCGCCTGCGATGACCACGACCCTCCTGCAGAACATCGACCGCCCGCAGGATCTCCACGGCCTGTCCGAGGACGAGCTCACGCGCGTCGCACAGGAGGTGCGCGAGCACATCATCGCCACCGTCGGCGAGATCGGCGGGCACTTCGGCGCCAACCTCGGCACCTGCGAGCTGGCCGTCGCGCTGCACTCGCTGCTGGATTCCCCGCGCGACAAGATCGTCTGGGACGTCGGCCACCAGGCCTATCCGCACAAGGTCCTCACCGGCCGCCGCGACCAGCTCGCGACGATCCGCCAGTACCAGGGCCTGGCGCCGTTCTGCTCGATCGAGGAGTCCGAGCACGACATCATGGGTGCCGGCCACGCCTCGACCTCGATCGGCGTCGCGGTCGGCCTCAAGGAGGCGATGCGCGCGCTCAAGGATCCCGATCCCAGCCATGTCGTGGCGGTCATCGGCGACGGCGCGATGACCGGCGGCGTCGCCTTCGAGGCGCTGCAACAGGCCGGCGGCGCGGGCACGCCGATGGTCGTCGTGCTCAACGACAACGGGATGTCGATCGCGCCCAACGTCGGCGCGCTGTCGCGCTACTTCACGCGGGTGCGCCTGCACCCCAAGCTGTGGCACACGCGCGAGAGCATGGAGACGCGCCTCTCCGAGCTGCCCGGTGTCGGGCGCCGGATCGAGCGCTTCGGCCCGCAGATGAAGGAGTCGATCAAGGCCTTCTGGGCGCCGGGCCTGCTGTGGGAGGAACTCGGCTGGGCCTACAGCGGCGTCATCGACGGCCACGACGTGCGCGCCCTGCGGACCGCTCTGCGCAGCGCGCTCGCCGCCGAGCGGCCGGTGCTCGTCCACATCGCGACGGTCAAGGGCAAGGGCTTTGCGCCCGCCGAGGACGGCGGGGAGGAGGGCCAGGAGCGCTGGCACGCCGCCAAGCCGAAGTCGATCATGGGCGGCGTCGTCGCCGCACCGGCGATGCCGACGCTGCCCACGCCGCCGCCGCAGTACACGACGGTCTTCGGCGAGGCGCTCGTGAAGGAATGCATCCGCGACCGCCGCGTCGTCGGCATCACCGCGGCGATGAACAGCGGCACCGGGCTGAACATCCTGCAGAAGCAGATGCCCGAGCGCTACTTCGATGTCGGCATCGCCGAGCAGCAGGCGATCCTCTTCGCTGCCGGCCTGGCGCTGGAGGGTGTCAAGCCGGTCGCCGCGATCTACTCGACGTTCCTGCAGCGCGCCTACGATCAGATCGTCCACGACGTCTGCCTGCAGAAGCTCAACGTCGTCTTCGCGCTGGACCGTGCCGGCCTCGTCGGCGACGACGGACCGACGCACCACGGCGTGTTCGACATCGCCTACATGCGCTCGCTGCCGAACATCGTCCTCATGGCGCCGCGCGACGAGGCGATGCTCGTCCACATGCTGCGCACCGCGCTGCTCTACGACGACGGCCCGATCGCGCTGCGCTACCCGCGCGGCGAGGCGCTCGGCGTGCCGATCCCGACGCGCGCGGATCCGATCGCGATCGGCACCGGCGAGATCCTGCGCGAGGGCGACGGCAAGGTCGCGATCGTCGGCTACGGGACCGGGGTGGGGAAGGGGATCGAGGCGGCCGACCGGCTCAGCGTCCGCGGCCTCGACGTCACGGTCGTGGACGCCCGCTTCGCCAAGCCGATCGACGCCGCGCTGATGGCCCAGCTGGCGTCCGAGCACGAGCTGCTCGTGACCGTCGAGGAGGGTGTGCTGGCCGGTGGCTTCGGCAGCGCCGTCTGGGAGACGCTCAACGACCACAACGTCCACGGCGCGCGGATCCTGCGCGTCGGCCTGCCCGACCGCTACGTCACGCACGGCACGCCGGCGATCCTGCACGCCGAGGTCGGCTTCACCGGCAAGCGGATCGCCGAGCGCATCGAGGCGGCAGTCGCCGAGCGCGCGATCGCCGGCTCGTAGGCTCGCAGCGTCCGCGCACGCCCGGCCGGCCGGTCGTGTCGTCCATGCAGCGCCATGCCGACCGGCCGTGCGGCGACGATGCTCGCGTGCCGACGATCAGTCGATTCCTGGGGCTCGTGATCACGATGTACTTCGACGACCACGATCCGCCGCACTTTCATGCGCTTCACGCCGGATGGCGAGGCCAAGGTCCGGATCGACAGGCTGGAGGTGATTGAGAGCACGCTGGCCCGACGGCAGGTTCGGTTCGTCCTCGCGTGGGCTGAGTTGCATCAGGTGGAGCTTGAGGAGAACTGGCGTCGCGCTCGCGGTGAAATGGCGTCGGAGCGCGTCAACGATCGCGCGGCGAGGAGCGTCGGCGACGTCGGCTCGGGCGAGTAGCGTTGGCCCCATAGCAACTGTGTCTACGCCTCGCCGAGGACCGGCAACTGGAGGACGAAGCACCCGCTCGACCCGTCGCCGATCAGGACGTGGCCGCCGCAGTCGCGTGCTACTAGCTCCTGAGCTGCGCTCGGAGCGCTTCGGCGAGGCGCGCCGAGGCTTCGATCTCCACGCGACGGATCGAGACGCTCTCGACGTTGATGCCGAAGGGGACGCCGAGCGTGCGGCAGTACGCGATCAGCTCGGTGGCTGTTGTGAGCGCTTGCTGGTAGGAGGCTCCGAGTGGGTCAGCGGCGTGCTGGAGGTCGTTCTCGATCCACCGCGGCACGTCGACGCCGAGCCACTGCAGGAAGGCCAACGTCTTCATCGACCCGCAGACCGAGAACGTGAAGACGAGCGGGACCCGTGACACGCCGCGCGACCGGCACTCGTAGTGGTAGTCGGAGACGAAGCTCTTCGCTGCGTTGAGGTCGTAGACGACCTGCGTGACGAAGAACCGGCAACCCGCCTCCTGCTTGGCCAGGAGGCGCAGATGCTCATCCTCGCGCCGGCTGTGGCGCTCGGGGATCGCGACGCCGCCCAACTTGAGCGCCGCGTTGGCGTCCCGGCGCAGCGCCTGGGCGTCGGCGAGCGACGTTCGAGTGGCCGCGGTGCTCGAGGCCGCTCCGACGAGGACCGTCATCACCCGTGCGGGATCCTGCGCCGTCAGCCACGCCCGAAGCTCATCGGGCTCGTACTTGCCCACCGCGCGATACACGATCACCGGCGTTGGCCAGGTGTTGAGGTGATCGGCGAGGTAGTCGGCGGGATCCAGCGTCGGCATGAACGGGAACGGGCGCTCGGCCGGGTTGCGCTCCGCCTCGTCGGCGATGTCGTAGAGGATCAGGCCGTCCAGGCCGAGCGGGCGCAGACGCGCGGCGGTCACGTCGGCGATCTCCCGCACCTGCCCGGGTTCCGTCGCCAGACGCGGTGGGGTGAGGGCGAAGAGCAGAAACTCGCCGTGACCGGCCTCGATGCGGCGGATGAGATTCACGGGCGAGACCGTACCGGCGGGGGTCAGGGGCTGCGCCCGTGCCCGTTCGCATGTCGGCGAAGATCCAACCGTGGCTTCAGCGAGCCTGCCCGCCCGGCGCCTACGAGGTCGACGACTAGCCGTCCACTACGACGCCTGCCGGATCTGCGCGCACAAGCGCGTTGGCAACGTCGCGGAACATCGACGCGAAGGTCTGCGTCTGTTTCCAATCGGCGCTTCTCGGACCGGCGGGCACGGGCCACAGAACGCTACTCGGCCCTGTCGCCCGACTGCTCCTTTCGCCTGGGAGCGGCCGCCGGCGCTGCCAGTCCTCGTCCGCTGCGACACTCGCTCGACCCCCCGACCACCTGCTGGTGACGTTTGTCTAGCGATGTCTAGCCCCCGGCTAGACATCGCTAGACACGGCGGAGAAGAGGGTGCGAACGGCGTCTCCGCTCCGCTCCGCGCCGCGCAGGGCAAGGCGGCCCGCTGCAGCAGTGCTGGTTTCACGCAATCCAGCACGATGCGGACGACCTCGCGTGAGTGCTCCTCCTGGACGAAAGCAGCAGCCGGCCCGCGCTCCGCGTCGATGTCGCATCCGACATCGACCTCTCCTGCGTACCGGCGGATTGCGTCTTGTTGTTCCTCACGGGCCCGCCCGTCGCTGCGGCCACGTCCCCGGTGCCGCGCCGGAGCACCCCGCGCCCGCGCGGCCGGCACAGGAAACGGCCCGCCTGGGGAGACGGGCCGCTTCCGGGGAGGAGAGACACTGCTATTTGGTTGTGTGCGGCAGGGTTTCGAGCCGGGTCAGTGAGATAGGCCGTCGGGAGATGGCCTACATGCTCGTCATCCACCGACAGTGTCCTGGTTGACCGGCCAGTCATGAGTGAGGGTGATCACACAACGGCGATCTGCGGCCGCTTGCGCCCGACCGGAGCAATTTTCCCACGCGCGACACCCCGTTTTTGAGAGGTCGGCTCCAAGACCGCGAGTGGACACGGGAGGACGTTCGATGGCACGAGAGACGTCGTACAGCGCAACGCTGGTCGCATTCGCGGTGCTCTGCTCACCTCGTGCGGGTGCCGTCGGCCGCGAGCCTCGACGTCGGCGACAGCTTCACGCTCGAGGGCTGGATCAAGCGGGGCTCGACGGCGAACAGCGAGAACCTGCTCAACAGGGGCGACCGCGGCTTCCAACTCACCGTCATGAACGCCGGCGCCGGCGGCCCAGGTCTGGCTGCGCAAGGCGAACGTCTCGACGATCGCGCACTCGACGGCTGGCGTGCCGGCCGACGTTGCCGCTGATCTTCGGCCGGTTCAACGGGTCGAGCATCGACGAGCTCGCCATCTACGGCCGGCCGCTGACGGCGGGGGAGGTCGCGGCGCGCTCCGCCGCCGCAACATAGTGGGAAGCCGCCGCTGATCGTGGACGATCCACGACCGCGATACACCGCGACGATCGGCGGATCGAGCGAGGCTCTACCGTTCGGCGCGTGGCCCGCGTCCGGCTCGACACCCTGCTCGCCGAGCGCGGCCTGTTCGCGTCGCGCACGCGCGCGGCCGCGTCCGTCATGGCGGGCGAGGTGCGGCTGGGCGGCGACGGCGGCCGGCGGGCCGAGAAGCCGGGGCAGATGGTCGATCCGGATACTGTGCTCGCCGTCGACGAGGCGCCGCGCTTCGTCTCGCGCGGGGGGATCAAGCTCGCCAACGCGCTCGAGCGCTTCGCGATCGACGTCGCCGGCCGCCGCTGCCTGGATGTCGGCGCGTCGACCGGCGGCTTCACCGACTGCCTGCTGCAGGGCGGGGCCGAGCATGTCGTCGCCCTCGACGTCGCCTACGGCGAGCTTGACTGGCGCCTGCGCAACGACGAGCGCGTGACGGTGCTCGAGCGCTGCAATGCGCGCGCGATCACGCCGGACGGGCTGCCCTACGCGCCCGGCTTCGTCGTCATCGACGTGTCGTTCATCTCGCTCACGAAGGTCCTGCCGGCGGTGCTGGCCTGCGTCGCGCCAGGCTCCTACGACGTGCTGGCGATGATCAAGCCGCAGTTCGAGGCCGGCCGCGGCAACGTCGGCAAGGGCGGCGTGATCCGCGATCCCGACCAGCGGCGGGCGCTGCTGGTGTCGGTCGCCGCGTGCGCGCGCGGGCTCGGGGCGTCCGTGCTCGGCTTCGCCTCCTCCGGGCTCCCGGGACCGAAGGGCAACCGCGAGAGCTTCGTCTGGCTCGCCGAGGCCGGCCGGGCCGGCGACGTCGGCGCCGACCTCGACGCGGCGGCGCGCGAGGTCGAGCCGTGACCGCGTCAGGTCGCGCCGTGACGGTGCTCACGCACCAGCGCCCGGCCCAGGTCGCCGACGCGCTTGCGCTGCTCATCGCGGCGGCGCGCGAGAGCGGGGTGACGCTGTGCCTCGATCCCGCCGAGACCGCCAAGCACTGCCTGGCGCCCGACCCCGACGGCGTCGTGCTGATCGACGCCGAGCCGACCGCCGATGTCACGCTGTGCGTCGTGCTCGGCGGCGACGGGACGATCCTCAGGGGGCTGCGGCAGTACGCCGGCAGCGGCGTGCCGGTCTTCGCGGTGAACTTCGGCGAGGTCGGCTTCCTGGCGACCGTCGAGCCTGAGGAGCTCGATCTGGAGACCCTGCGCCGGGCGTTCGCCGGCGAGTTCGACGTCCTGCACCTGCCGGCGATCGACTTCCGCACGAGCGACGGGACGCCGCAGCAGGCGATCAACGACGTCTCCTTCCAGCGCAAGGTCGATGGCCGCGTCGCGCGGCTGTCCTACGGCGTGGCGGGTCAGGAGGTCGGCTCGGTGCGCTGCGACGGCCTCGTCGTCTGCACGCCGGCCGGTTCGACGGGGTACAACCTCGCCAACGGCGGCCCGGTGCTGGCCTGGGGCGTCGAGGGCTTCGGCGTGTCGTTCATCGCGCCGCACTCGCTGACCGCGCGCGCGCTCGTCGTGGCGCCGAGCGACGTGCTGACGGTCTCCAACCAGGGGCGCGAGGCGATCGACGTCTCGGTCGACGGGCGCCCCGTCTGCGAGATCGCGCCGGGCGAGGACATCGACGCGAGCTTCCAGCCCAGCGCCACGACGCTCGCGCAGCTCCCGGGATCGTCGTTCTACAAGCGGCTGCGGGCGAAGTTCGGCCGCCTGTCTTCGTAACAAGACTGCCCGCAAACGCGCGATCCGTCGGGCAGCGCTGCTAGACCATGGCGATGCTCTGCGAGTTGCGTGTCGAGAACCTCCTGCTGATCGAGCGCGCCGAGCTGCGCCTCGCGCGCGGCCTGAACGTCCTGACGGGAGAGACCGGTGCGGGCAAGACCGTCCTCGCGCACGCGCTTGACCTGCTGCTCGGTGGTCGCGCGAAGCCGGGCATCGTGCGCCCCGGCGCGGCGGAGGCCTACGTCGAGGGCGTCTTCGAGCTGCCCGACTCGCTGCGCGGCGAGCTCGGCGAGCGGCTGCCGGCCGACGCGGAGGAGGTCGTGCTGGCGCGGCGGATCGGCGCCGACGGGCGCACCCGCGCGCTCGTCAACGGCCGCTCGGCGACCGTCGCCGACCTGCGCGAGCTCGCCGAGCCGCTGATCACGTTCTACGGCCAGCACGAGCACCGCAAGCTCACGCTGGCCGCTGCCCAGCTGGAGATCCTCGACGGCTTCTGCGGCGACGCTCAACTCGCGCGGCGCGCCAAGGTCGCCGCGGCATACGCGGCGGCGCGCGAGGCGCAGACGGCACTCGCCGAGCTGAAGGAGCTCGCCGGCGCGCGCGAGCGCGAGCTTGACCTGCTCGACTTCGAGCTCGCCGAGATCGAGGCCGCCGACCCGAGCGAGTCCGAGGCCGGCGCGCTGCGCGCCGAGCGCGAGCGGCTGCGCCACGTCGAGGCGCTGCGCGCAGCGTCGCTGGCCGCCGCCGAGGCGGCCGGCGCCGACGAGTCGGGGATCACGAGCCTGCTGGCGACGGCCGGCCGCGGGTTGCTCGCCGCGCGCGGGATCGACCCGGCGCTCGATGCCCTCGGCGAGCGCTGGCGTGCGCTGACCTACGAGACCGGCGACGTCGCGCGCGAGCTGCTCAGCTACGCCGAGGCGCTCGACGCCGAGCCCGGTCGCCTGGACGCCGTCGAGGAGCGCCTGACGCTGCTCGACCGCCTGGAGCGCAAGCACGGCGGCACGATCGCGGCGGTCCTCGCCCACGCCGAGGCCTGCCGCGCACGGCGGGCCGACCTGGCCGGCGCGGAGGTCTCGATCGAGCAGTCGAACGCGCGGCTGGCGGAGGCGCGCTCGCAGCTGGAGGCCGGCAGCGCCGCCTTGCACAAGTCGCGTGTGGCGGCCGGTCCGAAGCTCGCCGCCGCCGTGCGGCGGCGCCTGGACGAGCTGGCGATGAAGGGGGCGGCGTTCGAGATCGAGCTGACCGAGCGCGAGGAGCCGGGGCCGACCGGCGGCGACGGCGTCGAGTTCCTCATCGCGCCCAACCCAGGGGTGCCGGCCGGGCCGCTGCGCGAGACGGCCTCCGGCGGCGAGCTGTCGCGCGTCATGCTCGCGCTGATGGGGGTCGCGGCGGCCGGCGCGGGCGGCGGCCGGACGCTCGTCTTCGACGAGGTCGATGCCGGGATCGGCGGCCAGACGGCGCGCGCGGTCGGCGACCAGCTGCGCGATCTCGCCGCCGAGCGGCAGGTGATCTGCATCACCCACCTGCCGCAGGTCGCGTCGCTCGCCGCGCGCCACTTCTCGATCGCCAAGGACGCGACGCGCACGCCGGCGCAGACGACGGTCACCGAGCTCGTCGACGGCGAGGTCGTCTCCGAGCTGGTGCGGATGCTCGGCGGCGACGCCGAGGGCGACGCCGCCGAGGCGGCCCGCCGTCACGCCGAGGAGCTGCTGCGGGCGGCGTGAAAGGCCGCTGCTCGTGAGCGCGCCGCTCGGTCGTGGGAGCTCGCGTCGGCCAGGCTCAGGCGCCTGGCCGCACGGCGCGCAGCTCCGAGCAGCGCTGCAGGCGCGCCAGGCTGCGGGCCCTGGTCGGGCCGATGCTGCCGATCGGCATCGCGAGCCTGCGGCTGATCTCGCGGTAGTCCGGGGACTCGTCGGTGGCGAGCAGCGTCATGAGCCGGCGGTGACGGTCGGGCAGCGTCGCCAGGGCACGCTCCAGCGCGGCCCTGCGCTCCGCCGCCAGCAGCGCGGCGTCCGGCGCGTCCCGCTCGCCGGCGTCGCCGAGATCGGGGTCCCCGGTGAGCTCCTCCTTCAGCGGTCGCTGCAGCATCCGCAGGCACTCGCGGCGCGCCACCGTCGTCAGCCAGGCGCCGACGAGCGCCGGCTCGCGGATCTGGTCGATGTGCGTGAACAGGCTCAACCACGTCGACTGCAGGACATCGTCGGCTTCCACCGGCGACAGACGGTAGGTGCGGACGACATTCCGCAGCCGGCGATCGAAGTGCGCGACGAGGCCGTTCCAGGCCGCTTCGTCACCGCTCCGGGCCGCCGTGACGAGCGCCACGACGGCGGGATCGGCGGGACGCACGCCGGCCGGGTCGCCGGTGGGCTGACGGGGCACGATCGCAGCTGGCGCGACGCTGCGACGCGACGCTGCCGGATGCAGCGGGGCTGGTGCGATGTCGGGACTGCTGTTCATGACCATCTCCTGGGCGAGTGCAACGGCGAGGGCCCACGTTCGCGGCGCCCGGCAACGCACCGGCTACAGTCGGTAACGGCCCGGTAACGGGCCACACACCACGCGCTGGAGGTCGAAGCCGGTTTCGGGCAGGGTCAGTCGCGCCACGGAGAAGCCACGGCAACCAATGCCCAAGTACGCGATCCTCGGATCGATCCAGCTCTGCGACGGCGATCGCCGGGTTGGTGTCGGCGGCCCGGGCCAGGTGGCGTTGCTGGCGGTGCTGCTCCTGCACGCCAACCGCGCGCTCTCCCGCGACGAGCTGATCGACGCCCTGTGGGGCGACGAGCAGTCCGGCGGCGCGGCCAAGCGACTGCAGGTCGCGATCGGGCGCCTGCGCCGGACGCTCGAGCCCGGCGGGACGCCCAGCGAGTCGGTCCTGCAGACCACCGCCGCCGGATACCTGCTGGCCGTCGCCCCCGGCGAGCTCGACGCCGAGCTGTTCACGACGCGCTTGGAGCAGGGCTGCCGGACGCTTGAGGCCGGTGATCCCGCGCGCGCCCGTACCCAGCTCGCGGAGGCGCTTGCGCTGTGGCGCGGGCCGGCGCTGGCCGAGGTTGCCTACCAGCAGTTCGCACGGACCGAGACGCGCCGGCTGGAGGAGCTTCGCCTTGCGGCGATCGAGGCCCGCGTCGACGCCGATCTTCAGCTTGGCGAGCACGGCTCGCTCGTCGGCGAGCTCGAAGCGCTCGCCGCTGCCCACCCGCTGCGCGAGCGGTTCGCGGCGCAGCTCATGCGCGCGCTGTACCGCGCCGGGCGCCAAGGCGAAGCGCTCGAGATCTACACCTGCACCCGCGCCTACCTCTCCAGTGAGCTGGGAATCGAGCCGGGGCCGGCGTTGCAGGCCCTGCAGGCCGAGGTCCTGGCCCAGTCGCCGGCGCTGCCAAGCGGCACCGAGCCGGCCGCGTCCGCGCCACCGGCGCCGGGGCCCGTCGAAGCGGCGCGCGGGCCGGTCGCGCTCGCCCTACCGCGCTCGCTGGCGCTGCCGCGGGACTCGCCGTTCGTGGGCCGCGAGGGGCCATCCGCGCGCCTGCGCGAGAGCTGGTCGCGGGTGCGCGACGGCGTGCACCCCGCCGTCCTCGTCGGCGGCGAGGCCGGCAGCGGCAAGACCTGTCTGGCCAGCCAGCTCGCCGTCGCCGTCCACGCGGAGGGCGCGCTGGTCCTCCACGGGCGCTGCGACGAGGGTCTCGCCGTGCCCTACCAGCCGTTCGTGGAAGCGCTGCGACCCTACGTGCGCGCGGTCGGCCCGCAGCGCCTGCGCGTCGAGCTTCCGGATCTCGCGACCGAGCTGCGCCGGCTGCTGCCCGAGCTGGCGTCGCTCGGCGAGCCGACGCGGGCCGATCCCGAGTCTGAGCGCTTCGCCATGTTTGAAGCGGTCGCCGTGCTGATCGAGCTGGCGTCGCGGGAGCAGCCCGTGCTACTCGTCGTCGAGGACCTGCATTGGGCGACGAATCCGACGCTCATGATGCTGCGCCACCTCATTCGCTCCGAGCATCCGTTCGGCGCGCTCGTGCTCGGCACCTATCGCGAGACCGAGCTCGACGCCGAACACCCGCTCGCCCAGCTGCTCGCCGACCTGCATCGGGACGCCAGCGTGCAGGT
>JBBSQG010000031.1:0-13747 GCA_038258125.1 Solirubrobacterales bacterium | reverse complement strand
GCGTTGATGAGCGACATGGCGGCGCGCTCGGGGAGCTCCTCGCCGGCGAGCTCGTTGAGCTCCTCGCGGGTCATCGGCTTGTAGTCGGACATGGTGGGGCCTCCTAGTTGGTCTGCGTGATGTCGACGTCCTGCTGAGCGTTCGCGTAGGCGACCGAGTTGTCGGACGCGACGTTCAGCGCGGCGGCGAGGTTGATCGGCGCGGCGACGTTGGCGTTGAGCAGCGACATGGCGGCGCGCTCGGGGAGCTCCTCGCCGGCGAGCTCGTTGAGCTCCTCGCGGGTCATCGGCTTGTAGTCGGACATGACTAGTTGCTCTGGTCGATCGGCGTGTTCTGCGCCGCGTCGGCGTAGGCAACCGCGCCGTCGGACAGCACGTTGGCCGCGACCGCCGCGTTGATCGGGATCGCGATGTTGGCGTTGACCAGCGACATTGCCGCCCGCTCGGGCAGCTCCTCGCCTGCGAGGTCTGAGAGCTCCTCGCGGCTGAGCGGCTTGAACTCGCTCTCACTCATCTGTGGCCTCCTGTTTGCGTCCGGGTGTTCGCGCTGTCCGCTGCGAGCGCTGCACGATGTGCTGCTCGCTGGAGGCGGACGCGTCGCCCGACTGTTCGTTGACGTTGGCCGCGATCACGGCGTCGAGCGCCGCGTGCACGTTGAAGCCCTCGCCCTCCAGGGCGATTCGCTTGGAGATGATCCGGCGGAGCTTCATGTCACAAGCAATCCCTTCCGGCGTTCGCGTGAAACCCATGCGTCAGCGGGGGCTGACGGCGGGTAATGCGCTCGCCAGCCGATGGCATCGCTCGATCATCCGACCAGCCTTGCGGCCCGCGCGATCGCTGCGGCCGACCCGCGCGAGCGGCTGCGCGCGGTCGCCGCCTTGCGCCGGGAGCTCGACGAGCTCGAAGCCGAGGCGGTGCGCGCGGCAATCGAATGCGGCTCGTCGTGGACCCAGGTGGCAACGGCCCTCGGCGTCACGACGCAGTCGGCCCACCGGCGCCACGCCCAGCGCATCGCGGAGCCGGCCGGACCGCAGCGCTACGCCGCCAACGGGGGCGGGCGCGTGACCGTGACCGCTCAGGCGCGCCAGGCGGTCCGGGCGGCGCGCGCCGCTGCGCGCGCCCTCGATCACGCGGCGGTCGACCCCGGTCACCTGCTGCTCGGGTTGACGACCGACCCGCAGGGCGCCGCGGCCGCCGCGCTGACCGCCATCGGGGTGGAATTCGACACGCTGCGCGACGCGGTCGGCCGGCTCGGCCTGCCGATCACGCCGGTCGGCGAGCGGGCGCGCCGCCGCATCCCGATCGCCGATGCGACGCGTGCCGCGCTCGAGCAGTCGCTGCGCGAGGCCCAGCGGCTCGGGCACAAGCACCTCGGCGTCGAGCACATCCTGCTCGCACTCCTGCGCGACGGCGACAGCGGCGCCGTGCGCGCCCTCGGCGATGTCGGCGTCTCCACCGACGATGTCGAGCGCTGCCTCGGCAAGCTGCTGATGCAGGCTCCGTTCGCGTCAGCCTGAACTGACGCTCCCGTTTGTCGGTGCATCGTGACCGGGCACAGCCACGACTGCCCTGCTGACCGCGAAGGATCGAGGAGTTCGCTCTATGCGCCGGACCGCTGCGCTTGTCATCACGTTCACGCTGGCCCTGGCGTTTCCCGCTGCCGCTGGAGGGCCCAACAACGTCGTCAAGGCCTCCCCGTCGAAAGATGGTGCACACGTCTACCGCGTCGGCGTGAAAGTCAGCTCGACTGGCGCCGACTCGATCACCTCGACGAACCTCGCGCTCGCCCAGCCATCGGGCTGCACCGGGTGCGAGGGCGTGGCGGTGGCCTACCAGGCGGTCATCGTCACCGGCAACCCGAGTGACGTCCGGCCGGCCAACGCGGCCCTCGCGGTCAACTCGGAATGCACGAGCTGCGGTGCCTACGCATACGCCTACCAGTACGTGGTCAGCGCTGATCGAGGCACGCACCTCAGCGCGACCGGGCGGGCGAAGATCCGCGACATCCGCGGCGAAGCGAACGGTCTCGTGCGCGCTGGTCTGCTGTACCCCGACCTCGACGCGCGCTTGCAGGCGCTCGCCGTGAAGTTCAAGGCGGCGGTAGTCGATGACCTCGAACGGATGGGCGGCGATCCGCACCACGGCGAGCAGACCGTCGACGCCGACGAGGCTCCCGAATCGCGGTAGGCGCGGACCGCGATGCGGTCTGAGCTTCTCCGGCCGCCGAGCCAGCCAGGATGCTTAGGGCGCGGGCCGCCGGCGCGAGCGAAGCGGGTGGGCCGCTGGCGCGACGCGTTAGTTTCCTTGTTGTCATGCGTCCTCGCCGATGGGCACCGATCGTCGCTGTGGCCTTGGCCGCTGCGCTGCCGACCACCGCGCAGGCGGCTCGGATCGGCGTCGAGACGATCCTCGCGGGGAAGACGAACGAGCAGTACATCGTCTACAAGGCAGCGCGAGGCGAGCGCAACCGCGTGACCGTGACCTACTCCAAGGGCAGCAGCGTCCGCGTGCGCGACAGCGCCGGCCTGACGGTAGGTGAGGGGTGCGTGCGCAAGTCGCGCACGGTGGCGGTGTGCACGGCAAAGGAGAAGGAGTTCGGCGACCAGTGGGACCTCGGTGACGGCAACGACACGCTGCGCCTCAACGGCGCGCCGCGCGGTGCACGCGAGGGCTCGACGATCCTCGACGGCTCTGGCAACGACGTCGTGTATGGCAGCAGGATCGGCGACACGTTCTTCAACGGACCCGGACGCGACCGGCTCAGCGGTCGTGGTGGCAACGACACCTTGTACAGCGGCCCGGGAGCCGACGTCCTCTCCGGCGGCACGGGCCGCGACACCGTCGACTACGACGCGCCGATCGGCTCGTCGCGCCGCGCGGGCGTGCGCGCCGACCTCGATGGCAGGGCGGACGACGGCGCGCGCGGCGAACACGACCGGATCCGCCCCGATGTCGAGAACCTCAGCGGCACGAAGTACGCCGACCGCCTCACTGGCAACGGACGGGCGAACGAGATCGTCGGTGGCGGCGGAGCGGACCGCATCTTCGGGTTGGGCGGCAACGACACGATCGATGCTCTGCTCGGAAGCGCGGTGGTCTATCCCGGGGGCGGGGCCGATCATGTCCTGGGCGGCCGGATCGTGCACGCCCGCGATAGTCGGCGCGACACGATCTCCTCGTGCGGGCGGGCGATCGTCGATCGCCGCGATCGGGTCCGCGACTGCAAGCGCGTCTCCCGCTCGCGCTGAGCGGCGCCGGGCCCGCGTCCGTCCGCGGCTGCTGCGGCAGCCGTGATCAACGCATGCGCCACGCCTGCGAGGACCCATGGCGGGGCGCCCGCGGGACCGCGCGCGATCGGCGGCGTTTGGCGCGCGCCATCGTGGGCTGAGTACGGCCGCGAATAGGGGCTGACCGGGCCAACCGGGCGAAGCGGCGGTCTGTGCTCGTCGAGGTTCCGGCCGCAACGCGCTGCCGCCCAGCGTGGAGGGTGCTCTCGCTTTCGGACCAGTCGGAGCAGCGTGGTGTCGCTGCCCATGGATCGCGCGTAAGGGCAGCGCGACGCTCGATCTGCTGATTGGTCGCCCTCAAAACGCATCCCAGGTTGGTACCGTTACGGGATGAGCAAGCAGATCGCCGTCCGCCTACCCGATGACCTCGTCGAGTTCGTCGACGCGCTGGTCAAGGACGGCGACGCCAGGAGTCGCGCGACCGTCGTCACGCGGGCGCTGCAGCGCGAGCGGCGCCGGGCGATCGCGGCGCGAGATGCGGAGATCCTCGCGCGGTCAGGCATCGACGCTGACATGGACGCGCTCGCCCTGCACGTCCTCGGCGCACGGCTCGACATCGAGTAGTGCGCCCGATCCACAGCGCCAAGCTCGACAAGTCGCGGCCCGTTCTCGTACTCACTCGCGAGCTCGTTCGACCTCATCTCACGCGCGTGACCGTCGCGCCGATCACAACCACCGCGCGCGGTTTGTCGACCGAGCTGCCCGTCGGTCCCGACAACGGACTCGATGGCCACGGAGTCGTCAGCTGCGACAACATCGTCACCGTGCCCACCAGCGCGCTCGGCCCCCAGATCGGGTTTCTGCTCGACTCCCAGGAAGCCGCCCTCAGCGCAGCCATTCACGCAGCGTTCGATCTCGACTGAGGGACGCCGGGCGGATTTGTGGGAGACCCGGATTTGTGCTTGTGCCTGATCCCGCGCCGACACCCGACACCGGGCCCCGCGAGCGCTCGTCTGGACGAGCACCGGCACTTCGGCATCTTCGGCTTGGAGCACCGCAGTCAGCCGACGTCGGCAGCCCAGGTCGCGGGCGATCAGCCGTTTGCGCACATTCTCCACAGTTGCTGCGCCAAATCGTCACGAACCACGTGCCACAGGCAACATCTGCCGGCGTAGCTTGGCGGCATGGCCGCTCTCGATCGCTCCCGGCTTGCGCTGTACGTCGTGCTTGGTCTCGTCGTGTGCGTGCTCGGCGCGTGGTACCTGCGCGGCCAGGCTGGCGCCCAGACGCGTGGGGGCGCCGGCGGGGTCTCCGCTGCCACGGGTGGCGGGCCGAACGGCGCGGCGTCGACGGTGCGTGTCGCGCGCGCAGCCGGCGGGCGCGTGACCGTGCATGTCGCGGGCGCGGTGCAGCGGCCCGGCGTCTACCGTCTGGCGGCCGGCGCGCGCGTCAACGACGCCTTGCGCAGCGCGGGCGGTCCGCGCGGGCCCGCGGACCTGACGGCCGTCAACCTCGCCGCCAAGCTCGAAGATGGGCGGCAGGTCATCGTGCCCGAGCGGGCGGCGGCGATCGCCGCCGCCAGCGCCGGCGGGGGCGGCGGCTCCACTGTGGCCGGTGCGGGCGCTGGGGCGCCGGGACCGGCCGCGCCCGGCACTCCCATCAACCTCAACACCGCCACGCTCGAGCAGCTCGACACGCTCGACGGCGTCGGCCCCGGGATCGCCCAGCGGATCCTCGACTACCGCGAACAGCACGGTGGCTTCAGTCGCGTCGAGGAGATCGGGGAGGTCCCGGGGATCGGTGCCAAGCGGCTGGCGACCCTATCGCCGCTCGTGACGGTGTGAGGTGAGCATCCATGCCGATCCGCCACCGGTATACGACGGTGGCCGCACTGCACCAGCGGATGACGCGCGGCCTCGATCACGCCCGCGGTGCTCTCGCCGACCATCCCCGCCACACCCTCTTGGCGGGGCTCGTCGCGGGGCTGCTGGTGGGGCCGCACCCGCCGGCCCTGATGGCGGTCGTGCTGGCGCTCGCGCTGCTTGTCATCCGCGAGACGACGATCGTGTGGGGCGTGATCGCCGCGCTGCTCGCTGGTGCGGTGCTGGCGCAGGCCCGGATCGCCGCACTCGATCGCACGAGCCTTGTGGTCCCGGGCGAGATCGGTGGGCAGGTGACGCTGCTCGAGCACCCGAAGACCCGCGCCTTCGGCACGCGTGTGGCGGCGGCGCGCCTGCGCGGAGAACGTGTCCTCGTCAAGGCACCGGCACGCGTGCGCTGGCCTGCAACCGGGCTGGCGCCCGGAGCCAAGCCATGGATCGATGGCCGCCTCGCCGCGCTGCGTTCGGGCGACGACTACGAGCGCGTGCGTGGTACGCATGCGCTGCTGCTGGCGTCCGCGATCCGCCCGACGGGCGCGCACCGCGGGGGTCTGCCCGGCGCGCTCGATGGCGTTCGCGTTCGTACGGAGCGAGCGCTGACGAGCGGGCTGCCCGCGCCGCAGGGCGCCCTGGCGCGCGGCATGGTGCTCGGTCAGGACAGCGCGCTGCCGGACGAGATGCGCGAGGACTTCCGCACCACCGGCCTCGCCCATCTCGTCGCGGCGAGCGGCGCGAACGTCGTCCTGCTGGCGACGCTCGTGCTGGCGTTCGGCGCCATCGCGGGCCTTGGCCTGAGCGCGCGGCTGTGGCTGGCGCTTGCGCTCGTGGGCGCCTATGTCCCGCTGGCCGGAGCCGGGCCGTCGATCCAGCGCGCCGCGGTGATGGGGGCGGCCGGACTCGTCGCCGCGCTCGCCGGCCGGCCGGCATCGCGCTGGTACGCGCTCGGACTGGCCGCGGCGCTGACGCTGGCCTGGAATCCGCGGGCGGCCGCCGATGTCGGCTGGCAGCTGAGCTTCGCGGCGGTCGTGTCGTTGCTCGCGCTCGTCCCGGCGCTGCGCGCGCGGCTGGGCGCATCCGGCGTCCCGCGCGGGCTCGCCGAGGTGCTCGCGATCACCGCGGCTGCCACGGTGGGCACGGCGCCGCTGATCGCGCTGCATTTCGAGCGCCTCTCGCTCGTCTCGCTACCGGCGAACGTGCTCGCCGCGCCGGCGGTGGCGCCGGTCATGTGGCTCGGGACGATCGCCGGCGCGCTGGGCCAGATCACGCCTGCCCTGGCCGCGCCCGTGGCGGCGCTCAGCGCTTTGCCGCTGGGCTACCTGACCTGGCTTGCCGAGCGCGGCGCGGCAGTGCCGCTGGCCGAGGTCGCAGTGCCCTCGCCGGGTCCGCTTGGGGTGCTGGGGATCTACCTCGCAGCGGGTGTCGCGGTGTTCGGCTGGCGCCGCCTGCCGGGCGCCCATCGGCGCCGAGCGCGAAGGGCGCTGGCGCTCGCCGCCGTCGCGGCGTGCGGGGCGGCCATCGTGGTCCACGGCGGCTCGGCCGGCCCACCGCACGACCTGACGATCTCGTTTCTCGACGTTGGCCAGGGCGACGCCACGCTGATCCAGCACGGCGCGCACGCGGTGCTGGTCGACAGCGGGCCGCCGGGCGCGCCGATCCTCCAGCGCCTGCGCAGCGCCGGCGTGCGCCGACTGGATGTGCTCGCGCTGACCCACGACGCGCTCGATCACGATGGCGCGGCCGCCGCCGTGCTCGGTGCCGTACCGGTCGATCTTGTGCTCGACGGCGAAGAGGCCACGCCCCACGCGTCGGTGCGCCGACTCACGGCGGCACGGGGTATCAGGCGGATCGCGTCCGACAGCGGGCAGGTCCTGCGCGCCGGACCACTCGAACTGCGCGTGCTATGGCCGCGGCGGGTGCCCGCGGCGCCGCCGGGCGCAGAACCCAACGACCGCGCGACGGTGTTGCACGTCCGCGACGGCACGTTCGACCTGCTGCTGACCGCCGATGCCGAATCGAATGTCCTCGCCGGTCTGCCGCTGCCCGAGGTCGAGGCGTTCAAAGTCGCCCATCACGGCAGCGCGGACCCGGGCCTGCCGGGGCTGCTGCGGCGGCTGCGCCCGCAGGCAGCGGTGATCGAGGTTGGGGCGCACAACAGCTACGGCCATCCCACGCCGTCGACGCTGGCCGCCCTGCGCGATGCGGGCGTGCCGCTCATACGCCGCACCGACCGCGACGGGACGGTCCGCATCACCGTCCGCGACGGGCGGATGGAGGTTTCCGCCGCAGCCGGCTGACAAGCGGGCGGCACCGCCCGCCGCGCCGCTTAGAATCGCCCGGCGTGCCCGAGTTCCAGCCGGCCTATCTGATCCATGGAGACGACCACGGTCGCATCGGCGAGCGCCGAAGCGCCCTGCGGGCGCTGGCCGAGCGCGAGTCGGGCACGAACGGCGTCGAGTGCTTCGAGGGCGACCAGTCGGCGCCCGACATCGTCGCCGGTGCGCTGGCGGCGATGACGTTCGCGATCGGGCGGCGCTTTCTCATCGTCGACGGCGCCGAGCGCTGGAAGGACGCCGACATCGCGCGTCACCTGCTGCCGGCGCTGGCGACCCTCGGCGAGGAGACGACGATCGCGTTCTTCGCGCGCGAGGAGGGGCGCTACAAGGTCAGCTCCCAGCTGGCCAAGACCGTCGAGCAGATCGGTGGCAGCGTCGCCACCGAGCGCATGCTGAAGGCCAAGGAGCTTCCGCGGTGGTTGCAGGCCGAGGCGGGCCGGCTCGGCGTCAGGCTCGATCGGGACGGCGCGCAGGCGCTCGTCGCGCATGTCGGCGATCGCCAGCAGCGGCTGCTGCGCGAGCTCGAGAAGCTCGCGCTCGAGCTCGGGCCCGACGCACGGATCGGCGCCGAGCACGTCGAGGCGGCGGCTGCGCATTCCGCCGAGCGCCAGGTGTGGGGGCTCGTCGACCGGCTCGTGGAGGGTGATGGCGCGGCGACGATGCGCGCCTATCTCCAGCTGGCGGCCCAGGGCGAATCGCTCGCGCGCCTCGTCCCACTGCTCGCCCGCCGCGTGCGCGAGGTGCTCGTGATCGCGCAGCGGTTGGAGACGGGGGAGGGACCGGCCCAGATCAAGGCGGCGATCAAGGGCAACTCTTGGGCACTCGACCGGCGGATCGCCGAAGCGCGCCGCTCCGACGTGGGCCGGCTCAGCCGGGCGCTCGAGGTGCTCGCCGACCTTGAGCTGGCGTCCCACGGAGCCAGCGAGCTGAGCGATCCGACCGAGGCGATCCGGGCGATCCGCGCGCTCGCGGCATAGGGCAGCAGGCCACCTTCGACGGGCGCCCTCGCAGCTCGCGGCGGCCACCGAGCTCGTGGCATCGGCCCGTGCGGATGAGGGCATGGCGGGCCCTACCCGACAGGAGGAGACCCATGATCGACGAAGTGATCCACAAGGACAACGACACGCCGGACGCGCCCGACGACGACGTCGATCGCATGGACGCCGACACTCCGGGCGCACCCGCTGGTGCCGCGGTCGCCGATCAGGGCGTTGGAACCAACCCGACGGATTCGAGCGACACCGACGAGAACGCCGACCCCAAGAGCGGCGGAACGCCCGTGCACCCGGCGCCCGGCTCGGCCGAGCGCGGCGACGACGACGCCGTCGACGCCTAGCCGGACCCCGCTTGACCGCAGCCGCGCCCCGCGGCTGCGGTTGGCTCCCGGCGCCGGGCGCCACCGCCCGGCGACGCATGAGCTCCGCCTCCGGTCCGCGCCGCGCACCACACCCGCGGGCGCATCACGCGAGCGCACGGCCGACCCGAGCGCCCGCCACGCGCGAGCCCGGTCTCAACCCAGCGCGCGCCGCAGGATGTCGCGCAAAGACCGCTGATCGGCAGCACTCAAGGATGCGATCGGCGCCGGGACCTGCTGCATGACCTCGTTGATCCGCTCGCGCACCTGCTCGCCGCGCTCGGTGACGACGAGCAGCCGCACGCGCCGGTCGTGCTCGGCCGCCTGCCGCTCGACGAGCCCGTGTGCCTCCAAGCCGTCGACCAGCCCCGTGACGTTCGAGCTGTCGCAGTGCAGTTGCACCGCCAGCTCGCGCATCGACACCGGGCTGTCCGGATCGAGCGCGCGCAGCGCGAACATCTGCGGCGGCGTGAGTCCGAACTCGCCGGCGATCGCCAGCATCCGCGGGCGCGTCTGCCAGAAGAGCTTGCCGATGAGCTCCCACGCCTCCCGGGCGGCCGCCGGTTCGGATCCACTCGCCGTCGAAGCCATTGAGCTACACGATACTGGACCAAGGCAATAATTGACAAGCTCAAGCAATCGTGCGTACCATGCGCCGCATGAGCGAAGAGCGTGGCATCGACGTAGAGGGGCTCGTGCGCGAGTTCAAGGGCGGCGTGCGGGCCGTCGACGGCATCGACCTGCACGTCGCGGCCGGTGAGATCTACGGCTTTCTCGGACCCAACGGCGCCGGCAAGTCGACGACGGTGAAGGTCCTCACGACGCTCCTGCCGCCGACTGCCGGCCGCGCCACGGTGGCCGGCTTCGACGTCGCGAGCGAGGGCGCCAAGGTCCGCGCCTCGATCGGTGTCGCGCTGCAGGACGTGGCACTTGACCCGATGCTCACCGGCCGCGAGCACATGCGCCTGCAGGGCGGCCTGCAGGGCATCCCGCGCGCCGAGCGCGCCATCCGCGGCGACGAACTGCTCGAGCGCGTCGGTCTCACCGACGCCGCCGACCGCAAGTCAAAGACCTACTCGGGCGGCATGAAGCGCCGTCTCGATCTTGCGCTGGCGCTCCTGCACAACCCGCGCATCCTGTTCCTCGATGAGCCCACGACCGGCCTCGACGTGCAGTCGCGCACGGCGCTGTGGGACGAGGTCGAGCGGCTCGCCCGCGAGCAGGGCACGACGGTCTTCCTCACGACGCAGTACCTCGAGGAGGCCGACGTCCTCGCCGACCGCGTCGGGATCATCGACCGCGGCAAGATCGTCGCCGAGGGCACGCCCTCCCAGCTGAAGGCGCAGGTCGCCAAGCCGACCGTCGAGGTCGTGCCGCGCCACGCCGACAACTGCGCGAAGGCCGGGGCCGCGCTCGCCCCTTTCGGCGAGTCGGTCGCGCCGCGCGTCGCCGGCTCGATCGCCGTGCGCCTGAACTCAGGTGCCGACCAGCTCGCCGACATCGTCCGCGCGCTCGACCACGCGGACGTCGCCGTCGCGAACCTCGCGCTGCACGAGCCGACGCTCGACGACGTCTTCCTCGCCAAGACCGGCCGCAGCCTCGAGGGCGCCGCCGACCACGGCGCCGGGGCCGACGCTGAGGCCGCGGAGGCCGGCGGCCGCGACCGGGCCGCCGCGTGACGGCGCTCGCCCACAGCTCGATGCCGGCCCAGGTCGGCCTGCTCGCCGGGCGGGCAATCAAGCGGATCGTCCGCAACCCCGCGCAGATGATCTTCCCGATCGTGTTTCCGCTCGTCCTGCTGGCGGTCAATGCCTCCGGCCTGGACGCGGCGACCGATCTGCCGGGCTTTCCGGCCGCCAGCTACCTGGACTTCGCGCTGGCGATCCCATTCATGCAGGGCGCGCTGTTCGCCGCGCTGAACGGCGGCCAGGACCTCGCCCGCGACATCGAGGGCGGCTTTCTCGACCGCCTCGCGATGACACCGATGTCGGGTGCTGCGCTGCTGGCCGGACAGCTCGGCGGGGCGCTCTTCAGCGGCGCCGTCAGCGCCGTGCTCTACCTGGTTGTCGGGCTCAGCTTCGGCGTCGGGATCGCCAGCGGCGTCGGCGGCGCGCTCGTGCTCCTGCTGCTCGCGCTGACGATCTCGGCGGCGTTCGCCTGCTTCGGCACGTTCGTCGCGCTGCGCGCCGGCACCGGCGAGGCCGTGCAGGGCTTCTTCCCGCTCTTCTTCGTCTTGCTGTTCCTCAGCTCGGCGTTCTTCCCGCGCGACCTCATCGCACAGGACTGGTTCAGGACGATCGCCACCTACAACCCGGTCTCCTACATGGTCGAGGGAATCCGCAGCCTCGTGATCGCCGGCTGGGACGGGCAGGCGCTCGCGCAGGCGTTCGGGATCGCTGGGCTCGCGATCGTCGGTTTCCTCGCGCTCAGCGCGCGCGCCCTGCGGACCCGGCTGGTGAGGACATGAGCACGTTCGCCCGCACGCGCTCGGTGGCGCTCGCCGTCGCCTGGCGCAGCATTCACAACGCGTTCACGAGCCCGGCGATCCTGCTGCCGAGCGTCCTGTTTCCACTGTTCTTCTTCATCGCGTTCGCCGGCGGCCTGTCCGGGGTGCAGAACGCGCCGGGCTTCGACTACAAGTCCGGCTACACGTCGTTTCAGTTCGCGTTCGTCTGCATCCAGTCGGCCTCGTTCGGCGGCGTCTTCACCGGCTTTGCGATCGCCGCCGACTTCGAGTTCGGCTTCGCCCGCCGGCTGCTGCTGGCGACGCCCAGCCGCGGCGGGATCGTCGCCGGCTACATGATCGCGGCGATGACGCGCTGGCTGTTCGTGCTCGTTGTCCTGTTCACCGCCGGCCTCGTCAGCGGCATGAACCTCGACGGCTCGTTCGGCGACCTGCTCGGCCTCGTCGCGCTCGCGCTCGCGGTCAGCGCGATCTCGACGCTGTGGGCGGCGGGGATCGCGATGCGCCTGCGCTCGATGCAGGCCGGCCCGGTCATGCAGATGCCGATCTTCATCCTGCTCTTCCTCGCGCCCGTCTACGTGCCGCTGGAGCTCGTCGCGGGCTGGGTCCACGAGGTCGCGCGCTTCAACCCGTTCACCGCACTGCTGGAGGCAGCCCGCGGCTTCATGGCCGGCGAGCCGGAGAAGGTCGGCATCTCGGTTGCCTGCCTCGTTGCGCTCTTCGCGCTCACCGTGTTGTGGGCGCGCGGCGGGCTGCGCAGTGCCGAGCGCGCCGGCTGAGGCTGGCCGCGCGCTGCGCTGGCGGTCGCCCGGCGGCGCCCGTATGCTCACGCGCCATGGAGCTTGAACCCGGCGAGCACGTCATCTTCGAGGGCCATCCGTCCTGGCGCTCGATCCTCGGCTTCTACCTCAAGGGGGTGGTCCTGGTCAGCATCGCTGCGGCGATCGCGGCCGGGGCGACGAAGGCGGCCAACGACGAGGTCGATACCGGTCTCGTGACGCTCGTGGCGATCGTCCTGCTCGTCGTCGTGCTGATCGCGGGCTACATCAAGCGGCTGTTCACGACGTACACGATCTCCAACCACCGCCTGCACATCCGCCGCGGGATCATCTCGCGCGCCGATCAGCAGACGCTGATCAACCGCGTGCAGAACGTCAACACGCACCAGTCGGTGCTGCAGCGGATGCTCGTGATCGGGAACGTGAACTTCGACACCGCGGCCGGCGACGACTACGACTTCGAGTTCGCGGGCGTCGCGAGCCCGGGTGAGGTCGTCGACGCCGTGCATCGCGCGCAGCGCGAGGCCGATGCGCCGGCCAGCCGCTGACGCCTCGGGCGAACCCGCAACGGGCGGTTTAGGGCGTCTCCTGCTGTTCCCGCGGGTCGGTGAACGCCTGGTTCACCGCGGTTAGGACGCGAGCACGGCGACCGTCGCCGTGAAGCCGTGCAGGAGGTTCTCCCCGCCGACCGGCCTGATCTCAGCGGCGGCGCAGAACCCCGCCGTGGGCACGTCGCTGAGCTCGTCGACGACGGTGCCGGCGTCGTGGTCGGGCAGGCCGACCATCGCGCGCCCGCGGGCGTTGCAGGTGAACATGAGCGCGCCGGCCGGAACGTCGGAACGGAGCGCGCGGCGGCGCAGACCGAGGAGCGTGTCGTGCAGATCGGCGGGCTGGCCGAGGCGGAGTCGCGTGCGTGGATGGGCACCATCTGGCCGTCCTCGATCGTCACGCCGGGCCACGCGCTGTACTTCGCGACCCGGCGCGACGTCAGTGTCAGGGGATGCTGATGGTCTGCTCGCAGGCGGTGGCGGTGTCGCTGCCGCCCTGGCCGTCGCAGTAGTCCGGGGTGCCGGTGCCGCCGTCGAGCTGGTCGAGGTCGCCGCCGCCCAGCAGGCGGTCCATGCCGGCGTCGCCGAACAGCTGGTCGCGGTCACCGCCGCCGTCGAGGCTGTCGTTGCCGTCGTCGCCGTCGTTGCCGTCGTTGCCGTCGTTGCCGTCGTCGCCGTGGACGACGTCGTCGCCTGAGCCGGCGCGGACGGTGTCGTTGCCGCTGCCGGCGAACACGCGGTCATCGCCGGAGCCGGCGGTGATCGTGTCCTCACCCGCTCCGCCGCAGACACGGTCGTTGCCCGAGCCGGCGTCGATGGTGTCGTTGCCGCCCAGGCCGACGATCACGTCGTCGGCCTGGCCCCGATTGAGGACATCCTTGGCGGCGGTGCCGATCATCGTGGCCTTGACGCCGTCGCAGCCGGCGATGACGGTGATCGTGACGGTCGCGGTGTTTGAGCGTGTGAGGCCGTTGCGGCCGTTGTAGTCGGCACCCTCGGCGCCGATGATGACGTCGTCGAAGTTGTCACCGTTGACGTCACCGGCCCCCGAGACCGAGTAGCCGCACTCGTCGCCCTCGTCGCCCTCGTCGCCCTCGTCGCCCTCGTCGCCCTCGTCGCCCTCGTCGCCCTCGTCGCCCTCGTCGCCCTCGTCGCCCTCGTCG
>JBBSQG010000030.1:0-13833 GCA_038258125.1 Solirubrobacterales bacterium | reverse complement strand
CCCCGCGCTCGGCCGGCGGCCGCCCCGGCCGCCCCCGCGACTGACTCGAGGGGGCGCAACTTCGGGGTGCCCCCGGTCGCTGCGCCGGTCCGGGCACCCCAGCGCCCGCAGACCGGCCAGTGGCCGGGGCCACCGGTGCGGTAGAGGATCGCCGCGCGGCGATCCTGCTCGGTCTCCGAGGCGGCGGCGGGATCGCCCTTGCCTCCGACCGACGCCCAGGTCGAGAAGGAGAACTGGTACTTCCCGCGGTAGGCGCCGCCGGGCGAGATCGCGCGCGGGTCGCCGTGCGACTCGCATTGCGCGATCGACTTCAGGACCGGCGGGATCGAGACGTTCGGCGCACCGCCGTGGCGGCTTGCCCGCACGTGCCGGATCTTGCGTGCCACACGGCGTGTCGAGCGGCGTAGCTCCGGCATCGTGTGCGCCCGCAGCGCCGTGCGGCGCTGGATGCGCTCGCGACGGGTCAGCGGGTCGCGGCGTACACGTCCCAGCCGCTTGGACAGGAATATGTTGCGCGCGACGAGCTGCTTCTTGGCGCCGCGGCGCAAATCGCCGGGAACGACGACGTTGCTTGCCGACACCGCTCCCGTGGTGGTGTGGGTCTTGCCGAGTGCTACGGAGGTGGGCACCGCACAGGCGCACAGAGCGCAGACGGCGCCCAGGGTTCTGAGACGCATTCGTGGTTGGTCCTTCCGCGGCCCGATGGCGACACGCGAGGAGCGCGCGGCGCAGGTGGCCGGTCGTTTACCACGGGCGGTGGCGCTTGACACGCCGTCGAGTCGCCCGCTTGAGCGCGGAATCCTAGCAACCCGGAGCGAACGGCTGTTCGGTCCGGGCGCGAGAGCAACCACATGCAGGCAGGAGCACCAGCCCGTACGCGCCGCCGAGGACTCGCGCACGATCGCAAACCGTTGTTCGTTCGCCGGCTCGGGTCAGAGCCGCGGGCGCAGCTGGGCGAGCAGGCGCCGGCGGTCGGCCGCCTTGCCGCCGAAGACGACGATCCAGCCGGGGCCGAGCCGGCGGCTGCTGAGGCCGGGCGTCCGCGGCAGCGGCGCGGCGCGCCGGCCCGGATCATGGGCGTCGAGCAGGATCGCCGTGTTGAGGCCGCCGCGCGAGGGCTCGGTGTGAAAGACGGTGTTCGCGCAGGAGGCAAACGCCCTGCCCACCAGGCGCGGCGCCGGCGTCGGCCGGCTCACCGCGACCCGCGCGTAGCCGGCGACGTATCCCGCGGCCGAGCCGATCACGCAGTGCCGCGCAGGGCGGGCTTGCGTGACGGGCCGCGAGCGGCCCTGGCGGGTGTGGTCGTCGGCCGCAGTGGTCGCGGGGAGGACCTTGCCGCGGCCCGGGCGCAACCGCCGGCGGCGGCGGGAGCCTGCCGGTTGCGCGGCGGCCTGGCGGCGGGCAGCCTCGACGAGGTCGTGCTCGAGTCCGTCGATGAAGTCGGTCATCGCTCAGTCCTCCGTCGGGGCTGGATGCGGCGCACGGCCCGGTCGCGGCGCATGGTCACGAACGGCCCTCCGCCTGGTCGCGCAGCGCCGCCAGCCCGCGTGACACGCGCTGGCGCACGACGCTCTGCGACGTCCGCATCACGGCGGCGATGTCGGCGTAGGAGCGCTCGTCCACGATCCGGGCCAGCACGGCGGCGCGCTGATCGGAAGGCAGGTCGGCGACGAGCGTCGCGGCGTCAGCGTTGCCGGCGGTGTTCGAATCTCGTGGCCGCCAGCAGCTCGGCGTCGCTGCGCTTGTCCAAGGCGGCCATCGTCAGGAATACGAGCAGGCGCCCGGTGCTGTGACAATGGGGCGCGTGAACGTCACCCTGCCCGATGGCACCGAGCTCGCACTGGCCGACGGCGCGACCGGCGCCGATGCCGCCGCCGCGATCGGCGCCGGCCTCGCCCGCGCCGCGCTCGCCGTGCGCCAGAACGGCGAGGTGCGCGACCTCGCGCGCCCGCTCGTCGGCGGCGCGCCGCTGGAGATCATCACCGCCAAGACGCCGGGCGCGCTGGACGTCATCCGCCACGACGCCGCCCACGTGCTAGCCGCGGCGGTCATGGAGCTCTATCCGGGCGTGAAGATCTCGATCGGGCCGCCGATCGAGAACGGCTTCTACTACGACTTCGAGTTCCCCGCGGGCGTGATGGTCTCCGACGCCGACTTCGAGCGCATCGAGCAGCGGATGCGCCAGCACATCAACGCCGACGAGCCGTTCGTGCGCGAGGACGTCAGCGTCGCGCAGGCGCTCGAGCGCTTCCGGGCCGAGGGGCAGGACTACAAGGTCGAGCTGATCGAGGACCTCGTCGCCAACGCCGACCCCGATGCGCCGCTCACCACCGTCAGCCTCTACACGAACGGCCCCTTCACCGACCTCTGCCGCGGCCCGCACGGACCCGGCACGAAGCGCATCAAGGCCGTCAAGCTGCAGTCGGTCGCCGGCGCCTACTGGCGCGGCGACGCCAGCCGCCAGCAGCTGACGCGGATCTACGGCACGGCGTTCTTCTCCAAGCAGGAGCTCGCCGAGCATCTCGAGCGCCTCGAGCAGGCGCGCGCCCGCGACCACCGCAAGCTCGGCAAGGAGCTCGGCCTGTTCATGTTCTCAGAGCTCTCGCCCGGCTCACCGTTCTGGCGGCCGGCCGGGATGGCGATCTGGAACGAGCTCTCCAAGCTCTGGCGCGAGGAGAACCGCCGCCGTGGCTACCGCGAGGTGAAGACGCCGGTCCTCTACGACGTCGACCTGTTCAAGCAGTCCGGCCACTGGGACACGTACCGCGAGAACATGTACTTCACCGACGTCGAGGACCGCCCGATGGGCCTCAAGCCGATGAACTGCCCGGCCCACATCCAGCTGTTCAAGGACGACCGGCGCTCCTATCGCGACCTGCCGATCCGCTACTCCGAGCAGGGCCTCGTCCACCGCCACGAGCCGAGCGGGACGCTGCACGGGCTCATGCGCGTGCGCCACATCACCCAGGACGACGCGCACATCTTCTGCAGCGAGGATCAGGTGCGCCAAGAGGTCATCGACGCCCTCGACTTCGGCTTCTTCCTCTACGACCTGTTCGGCTTCGAGCCGCGCCTGGAGCTCTCGACGCGGCCCGAGAAGCGCGTCGGCACCGACGAGATGTGGGACCGCGCCGAGGCGGCGCTGCAGGGCGCGCTCGACGCACGCGGTCTGACGTACGAGATCAACGCCGGCGACGGCGCCTTCTACGGGCCGAAGATCGACCTGCACATGACCGACTCGATCGGTCGCTCCTGGCAGCTGGGCACCGTGCAGCTGGACTACTCGATGCCCGACCGGTTCGACCTGCACTACACCGGCGCCGACGACGCCGACCATCGCCCGGTGATGATCCACCGCGCGCTGCTGGGCTCCTTCGAGCGCTTCATCGGGATTCTCATCGAGCACTACGCCGGCGAGTTCCCGCTCTGGCTGGCGCCGGTGCAGGCGATCGTCCTGCCGATCGCCGACCGCCACGCCGAGGCGGCCGGTGACGTGCTCGCCGCGCTGCAGGCCGCCGGCCTGCGCGCCGAGCTCGACGACCGCACGGAGTCCGTCGGGCGCAAGATCCGCGACGCCGAGCTGCGCAAGGTGCCCTACATGCTCGTCGTCGGCGATCGCGAGGCCGAGGCGTGCACGGTGTCCGTGCGCGAGCATCGCATCGGCGACAACGGCTCGCTGCCGGTCGCCGAGGTGGTCGCCAAGCTTGCCGGCCAGGTTGCCCGCCGGGAGCACTCGGTGGGCGCCTGAGTCGATCCCCGTGCGCTCGCCGGCCGATCCTGGCTATACTCGACGGCGTTGACCCAGACTCAGACCACATTGCCGCGCTCGCCGACCGCTTGACGCGCAGCCTCCTTTCATAGTGCCGGTCCCTCGCAGATTTGACCGGCGCCCGCCCGAGCGGGACTCGACACGGATCAACGATCGCATTCGCGTGCCCGAGGTGCGCCTGATCGATGAGACCGGCAACCAGATCGGCGTCATGAAGACGAACGATGCGTTGCGATACGCCCAGGACCGCGACCTCGACCTCGTCGAGGTGGCCCCCGAGGCGCGCCCGCCCGTCTGCCGGGTCCTGGACTACTCCAAGTACAAGTACGAGCAGGCCCAGAAGCTCAAGCAGGCGCGCAAGCACCAGCAGCAGATCACGATCCGCGAGATCAAGTTCCGGCCGAAGATCGCCGAGAACGACTACCAGACCAAGAAGGGCCACGTGGAGCGCTTCCTGCGCCACAAGGACAAGGTCAAGGTCACGATCATGTTCCGCGGCCGCGAGGTCACCCACCCCGAGCGCGGCGTGATGATCCTCGATCGTCTCGCCGAGGAGCTCGCGGAGATCGGCAGCATCGAGCAGCGCCCGATCCAGGACGGGCGCAACATGACGATGATGCTCGGCCCGTCGAAGGCCGTCCTGAGCGGGGAGATCGCCACCCCGGCGAAGGGCGGCCACGATCACGCCGACGCTCCCGAGCCCGAGGCCGCCGGCGAGGCAGACGCCGCGCCGTCGAAGACCGGTGCTGCGGCTGAGGGCAAGGCCGCCACTTCCTAGGCAGGCGACTGGTTGCCGTTTCGGGTCGCCTATACTGGCCCGCTCGCATGCCGAAAATGAAGACTCACTCCGGCGCTAAGAAGCGCTTCACGAAGACTGCGTCCGGCAAGGTCCGCGGCCGCCACGCCTTCACGAGCCACATCCTCGAGAAGAAGTCCGCCAACCACAAGCGTCACCTCGGCAAGCCCGTGATCATGTCGGCTGACGACACCCCGCGGATCAACAAGCTGCTGCGGACAGGGAAGAGATGACCCGGGTAAAGCGCTCAGTTCACGCCCGCAAGAAGCGCCGCTCGACGCTCGAGCGGACGAAGGGCTTCCGCGGCGAGGCGAACTCGAACTACAAGCGCGCCAAGGAAGCCTTGATGAAGGCGGAGGCGTACCAGTACCGCGACCGCCGCAACCGCAAGCGCGACTTCCGCCGCCTGTGGGTCACGCGCATCAACGCCGCTGCCCGCCAGGAGGGCATGACGTACTCGACCTTCATCCACGGCCTGCAGGTCGCCGGCATCGAGCTGGACCGCAAGGTGCTGGCCGACATCGCCGTGCGCGATCCCGAGACGTTCCGCCGATTCGTCGACGCCGCCCGCGAGGCGTCGGCTGCCTGACAAGCTCCGCCGACACACCGAACCTCTCTCGGGCGCCGCTCCTCTGAACAGGACCGGCGCCCTTTTTTTCGCCCAATGCCCATCACCTCAGCCCACAACGACAAGCTCAAGGAGATCCGCCGCCTGGCCCGGCGACGCTCGCGCGAGGATGCGGCGCGCTTCGTCGCCGAGGGCGAGGATCTCGTCGCGGCGGCGGCCGCCGCGGGGTGGGACCCGGTCGTGCTGCTAGCAGCGGCCGGCAGCGGGCTGGACGGCGACGAGGTCGAGCCGGCGCTGCTGGAGGCGGTCTCCGGCCTCGGTTCGGGCAGCCGCCAGATCGGCGTCTACGAGCAGCGCTGGTCGGCGCCCGCCGGGCCGCTCTGCGTCGCGCTCTGGGGCGTCGGGGATCCCGGCAACGTCGGGACGATCGTACGCTCGGCGCTCGCCTTCGGCGCGGCCTCGGTCGCGCTCGGCCCGGGCTGCGCGGACCCGTTCGGGCCCAAGGCCGTGCGCGCGTCGATGGGCGCGCTGTTCGAGGTGCCGGTGGCGCGGGTCGGCGATATCGACGAGCTGCCGGGCGAGCACGTGGCGCTCGTCGCGCACGCGGGCGAACCGCTCGGCCGTGCCGGTGTGGCCGGCGGCGAGCTGACGGTGCTCGTCGGCGCCGAGCGCGAGGGCCTGCCGGCCAAGGTCGTCGCCGCCTGCGGTCGCGTCGTGCACATCCCAATCGCCGCCGAATCGCTGAACGTCGCGATGGCGGCATCGATCGCGCTCTACGAGTTGGGCGCCGTCCCTAGGATGGCGCGCTGATGATCGCCCGCATCGCAGAGCTGCGCGAGGAGGCCGAGTCGGCGATCGGCGCTGCCGCGACGAGCGCCGACCTGGAGGAGCTGCGCGTGCGCTACCTCGGACGCAAGGCCGAGCTGCCCAACGTGCTGCGCGGGATCGCGTCGTTGGAGCCCGCCGAGCGCGGCCCGACGGGGAAGGCGGCCAACCAGGCCCGCCAGGCGCTCGAGGCGCTGATTGCCGAGCGCTCCGAGCAGCTGGCCGGCGGTGAGCTCGAGCGGCGACTGCTCGCCGACGTCGCCGACGTGACGCTGCCGGGCTCCCCGCCGCAGCCGGTCGGCCACCTGCACCTGCTGACCGCGACGCGACGCGAGATCGAGGACGTCTTCCTCGGGCTTGGCTTCCGGATTGCCGAGGGGCCCGAGGTCGAGACCGTCCACTACAACTTCGACGCGCTCAACCATGCGCCGACGCACCCCGCGCGCGATCGCCTGGACACGTTCTATGTCGACGCAATGCCCGATGTCGTCCTGCGCACGCACACCTCGCCGATGCAGATCCGCGCGATGGAGGCCCAGCCGCCGCCGCTGTACGTCATCGTCCCCGGCCGCGTCTACCGGCGCGACTCCGACGCCACACACACCCCGCAGTTTCATCAGATCGAGGGCCTGGCGGTCGACGAGGACATCACGCTCGCCGACCTGAAGGGCACGCTGCTGGCGTTCGCGCGAGCGATCTTCGGCCCCGACCGCGAGGTCCGCCTGCGCCCGCACTTCTTCCCGTTCACCGAGCCGTCGGTCGAGGTCGACGTGTCGTGCTTCATGGACCATTCGTCCCGCCCGCCCCAGCGCTGCCGCGTCTGCAAGGACACCGGCTGGGTCGAGATCCTCGGCTCGGGCATGGTCGACCCCAATGTTTTCGCGTACGTGAGCGAGCACGGCTATGACCCCGAGCGGGTTCAGGGCTTCGCGTTCGGCATGGGCCTCGAGCGGATCGCGATGCTCAAGCACGGCGTGCCCGACCTGCGGCTGCTCTACGACAACGACCGCCGCTTCCTGGAGCAGTTCGGCTGATGCGCGTCCCGCTGGAGTGGCTGCACGAATACTGCGCGCCCGACCTGCCGGTGGCCGAGCTCGCGACCCGGCTGGCCATGACCGGCACCGAGGTCGACCGCGTCGAGCACCACGGCGTCGGCGCGCTCGAGCACTTCGTCGTCGGCCGCGTGCTGCGCGCGGAGCAGCACCCTGATGCCGATCGCCTGACGGTCTGCATCGTCGACATCGGTGGCGGGGAGGAGTCGCAGATCGTCTGCGGCGCCCCGAACGTCGCCGCCGGGCAGACGGTCGCGGTCGCGCGGCCCGGCTCGATCATGCCCGACGGTACGAAGCTGAAGAAGGCCAAGCTGCGCGGCCAGGTGTCGCACGGGATGATCCTCGCCGAGGACGAGGTCGGCATCGGGACCGATCACGACGGCACGATGGTGCTCGCCGACGGCCTCGAGGTCGGCTCCCCGCTGGCCGCCGTGCTGCCGATCTCGACCGACGTGCTCGAGCTGGAGATCACGCCCAACCGGCCGGACTGCCTGGCCGTCTACGGCGTCGCCCGCGAGGCGCACGCGGCGACCGGCGCGCCGCTGGCCGCACCGCCGTGGGCACACGACCCCGGCGACCCGCCGAGCCCGGAGGCCGACGTCGGCGTGCGGATCGCCGTCGAGGCGCCCGACCTCTGCCCGCGCTTCACCGCTCGCGCGTTCGACGGCGTCGCGATCGGCCCGTCGCCGCCGTGGCTGAAAGCGCGCCTGATGGCCTGCGGCCAGCGCCCGATCAACAACGTCGTCGACATCACGAACTACGTCATGCTGCTCACGGGCCAGCCGATGCATGCCTTCGACCTCGACCGCATCGAGGGCGCCCGGCTCGTCGTGCGTCGCGCCACCGAGGGGGAGGCGGTCGTCACGCTCGACGACCAGACGCGGATCGCCGACGCCGGGGTCTGCCTGATCGCCGACGGGCAGGGGCCGACGTCGATCGCCGGCATCATGGGCGGCAATCGCTCCGAGGTCCAGGCGGACACGACCGCGGTGCTCATGGAGGCGGCCAACTGGGATGCGGCGAACATCCACTCCACGTCGCTGAAGCTCGGGCTGCGCAGCGAGGCGAGCGCGCGCTTCGAGAAGGGCCTCGCGCCCGAGCAGGCGCTCGACGGACAGGCGGTCGCGACGCAGCTCATGCTCGAGCTGACCGGCGCTACGCTGCGGCCGGGCACGGTCGACATCGGCGGACCCGGGCCGGACCCGGCCACGTTGCGCCTGCGCGACGCGCGCGTCGCTGCGTTGCTCGGTGTCATGATCGCGCGCGCCGAGAGCGAATTGCACCTGCAACGGCTGGGCTTCGAAACCGCCGAGGCCGAGGACGGCCTCGACATCACGGTTCCGGCCTTCCGCCGCAACGACGTCACCCGCGAGGCCGACCTGATCGAGGAGGTCGCGCGGCTGCACGGCGTAAACGACCAGCTGCCCGCCACGCTGCCGCGCCGTCGCGGCGCGGTCGGCCTGCTCTCACCAGTGCAGCGGTCGCGCCGCCGGGCGGAAGACGCGCTCGTAGGGCGAGGGTTGCTCGAAGTGGTTGGCTGGAGCTTCGAGTCGCCTACGCGTGACGATCGCTTACGGCTCCCGGCGGACGACCCCCGCCGTGGCCACGTCGTCATCGCCAACCCGATGAGCGAAGACGATGCAAACATGCGCACGACGCTGCTGGGCTCGCTGCTCGACACCGCGCAGCACAACGCGGCGCGCGGCCAAGGCGTCCCCGGCATCTTCGAGTCCGGGCGCGTGTACCGCGCGACCGCGAATCGGCTGCCTGAGGAACATCACGCGCTCGCCGCCTTGGTTCCGGGCGATGTCTTTGCTGCCAAGGCGTACGTCGAGGCGGTGCTGCGAGCCCTACGCGTAGGGGCGACGTTCGAGTCGGCACCGCAGCCGTTCCTGCATCCGGGCCGTAGCGCGTCAATAGCCACGTGGGGAGTGAATATCGCCCTTGCCTCGCCCCATGTCGATCCTTGGGACCGGCCAGTGCCTGGCTATGGCGGCTCTGTCGGCTGGGTCGGCGATGTGCACCCGCTCGTCGCGCAGGAATGGGATCTCGACAACGTGGCTGCGTTTGAGATCGACCTGGACGCTGTTATCGGCGTTGCGGCCGCCGTGCCCGAGTATGAGGACCTGACCTCATTTCCCGAGCTGCGCGAGGACATCGCGATCGTCGTCGACGAGGGCGTGCCGGCCGCGACGGTGCTCGACGCGGTGCGCGCCGCCGGCGGCAGGCTGCTCGCCGGCGCCGAGGTCTTCGACGTGTATCGCGGCGAGCAGATCCCCGCCGGGCGCACGTCACTGGCGATCGCGCTGACGTTCCGCGCGCCCGATCGCACGCTGACCGACGCCGACGTCGCGCCCGTGCGCGAGAAGATCGTCGCGCGGCTCGGGGCCGATCTGGGCGGTGAGCTGCGTGGCTGACGCGACCCGTCCGTGCGTGCTCGTCGCCGGCGCGTCGGGCTACACCGGCGCGCTCGCCGCGCGCCTGATCGACCGCCATCCCGGCTTCGAGCTGGCCGCCGTCACGAGCCGCAGCGACGCGGGCAGGCCGCTGAGCGAGCTGTACGCGCATCATCGCGTCGACGCTGTCCTGGAGGAGCTCGACCTCGACCGCCACGGCGCCGTCGACGCCGCCATCGTCGCCTACCCGCACGGCGCCTCGGCGCCGGTCGTCGCCGCGCTGCGCGAGCGCGGGGTGCGCGTCGTCGACCTGTCAGCCGACTTTCGCCTGCGCGACCGCGACACCTACGCCCAGTGGTATGGCGAGCACGGCGCGCCCGAGCTGTTCGGCAGCGCCGTCTACGGCCTGTCGGAGCTCTACGCCGAGCAGCTCGCCGTTGCCGACCTCGTCGCCAACCCCGGCTGCTTCCCGATCGCCACGCTGCTCGCGCTGGCCCCGCTGGCCCGCGCGGGGGCGATCGCCGACGTCGTCGTCGACGTGAAGTCCGGCGTGTCGGGCGCCGGCCGCGGCGCGACGCAGCGCACGCACTTCGTGACCGTCGACGAGAACGTCGTCGCCTACGGCGTCGCCGGCCACCGCCACGCGCCAGAGGTCGACCAGGAGCTCGCGCTGCTCGGCGCGCCGGTGACCGCGACCGTCCAGCCGCACCTGCTGCCGCTCGACCAGGGCGAGCTCGTCTCCTGCTACGTCACGACGACGCGCCCGTGGGCGCAGGACGAGCTCGACGCGGCCTACGCGGCCTGGGGCGACGCGCACGCGTTCGTCGAGATCGCCGCCACGCCGCCGGGCGTGCGCGACGTGCGCGACACGAACATCTGCCGCCTGCACGCGCGCAGCGACCCGCGCACCGGCAAGGTGCTCGTCTTCTCGGCGATCGACAACCTCTGGAAGGGCTCCTCGTCGCAGGCGATCCAGAACCTCAATCTCATGTTCGGGTTCGCCGAGACGCTCGGGATCGAGCCGTGAGCATCGGTGACCAGCTGTTCTTCGCCTCGCGCTGGGTCCAGCGGCCGGCGCACGTCCGCGAGCTGCCCGAGGGCGGGCTGCCGGCCGGCTTCCGCGCCGCGAGCGCCGCCGCTCAGATCAAGCCGGCGAGCGCGATCGACCTCGGGCTGCTCGTCTGCGACACGCCCGCTGTGGTCAGCGCGCCGCGCTTCACGCGCTCGGGCGTGCTCGCCCCGCCGGTGCTCGTCACGCGTGACGAGACCGCGCCCAATGCCCTGCGCGCCGTGATCGCCAACTCCGGCAACGCGAACGCCGCGACCGGCCCCGAGGGGATGGAGGTCGCCCGCGCGATGCAGGCCGCGACGGCGCTCGCGCTTGGCCTGCAGCCGGCCGCGGTGGCCGTCGCCTCGACGGGCGTCATCGGCGTGCCGCTGCCGACCGACGGCCTCGAGGCCGGGATTGCTTTCGCAGTCCGTCATCTGCACCAGGGCGGCGACGCCGACTTCAACGACGCGATCCTCACGACCGACGCGTTCGCCAAGCGCGCGACGCTCCAGGTCACGCTGCCGTCGGGCACGGTCGTGCTCAGCGCGCAGGCCAAGGGCGCCGGCATGATCGAGCCGGCCTTCGCAACGATGCTGTGCTTCGTCCAGACCGACGCGGCCCTGGCGCCCGAGACGGCCGAGCTGCTGCTCGGCGTCTGCGTCAAGCGCTCCTTCGACCGCATCTCCGTCGACGGGCAGCTGTCGACGAACGACACGGTGATCCTGCAGTGCTCGGGGGCCAGCGGCGTACGCGTCGCGCCCGAGAGCGAGGACGAGCTGCGCTTCGGCGAGGCGCTCGACGCGCTGCTGCGGATGCTTGCGCTGCTGATCGTGCGCGATGGCGAGGGCGCCCGGCGGATCGGCCGCATCGTCGTGCGCGGCGGAGACCCGGTCGCTGCCGAGGGCTGTGCGCGGGCGATCGCCAACTCCCCGCTCGTGAAGACCGCCCTCCACGGCGCCGACCCGAACTGGGGTCGGATCGCGCAGGCGGTCGGCATGGCCCTGCCGGGCAATGCGCCACTCGCGCTCGACATCGCCATCGAGGGGATCGCGGTGTGCGCCGGCGGGGCCGCGGTTGCGCATGATGCGGTGGCGCTGCAGGCAGCGGCCACCGGGCTGGAGATCGAGTACGAGGTCGGCCTGCCCATCGATCCAGCCCGCCCAGCCGAGTGCGAGGTCTTCTTCTCCGACCTCGGCCACGAGTACGTGACGATCAACGCCGAGTACACGACGTAGGGGGCCCGCCATGAGGGACATCGGAACACTTCTCGAGGCACTGCCCTACATCCGGGAGTTCCACGGGCGCACGGTCGTCATCAAGTACGGCGGCGCCGCGATGACCGACCCTGCTCTCGTCGAGGAGTTTGCCCGCGACGTCGTGCTGCTGAAGTACGTCGGCATGAATCCCGTCGTCGTACACGGCGGCGGGCCGGACATCACGTCCTACATGCAGCGTTTGGAGATGCCGGTCGAGTTCGTCGACGGCCTGCGGGTGAGCGACGAGGCGACGGTCGAGGTCGTGAAGATGGTCCTCGTCGGCAAGGTCAACAAGGACATCGTCCTGCGCCTCGGCCGCCACGGTCAGCCGGCCGTCGGCCTGTGCGGCGACGACGGCCGCCTGCTGCGCGTCGCGCGCCAGGCCTCACCGTCGGGTGAGGACATCGGCTTCGTCGGGCGCATCGAGCGCGTCAACGCCGACGTGCTGCACCACATCGCGCAGGACTACATCCCGGTCATCGCGTCGGTCGGTGCCGACGCCGACGGGCATTCCTACAACATCAACGCCGACGAGGCCGCGGGCGCGATCGCGCGCGAGGTCGGCGCCTACAAGGTCATCTTCCTCACCGACGTCGCCGGCTGGCTGCGCGACCCGAAGGACCCCGGCTCGCGCATCACCCAGGCCGGCACCGACGAGGTCGAGGCCGCGCTGCCCGCTGTCGCGGGCGGGATGCGTCCCAAGCTCCAGGCCTGCGTCGACGCGATCCACGGCGGCGTGCGGGCCGCGCACATCGTCGACGGCCGCGTCGCCCACTCGCTGCTGCTCGAGCTGTTCACCGACGCGGGCAGCGGCACGAAGATCGGGCCGGCGGCGTGAGCCTGGAGGAGCTGCAGGCGCTCGAGCGCGACCACGTCGTCGGCGCGTACGCGCGCCAGCCCGTCGAGTTCGTCCGCGGCGACGGCGCGCGGCTGTGGGACGCCGACGGGGTCGAGTACCTCGACTTCCAGACCGGCCTCGCCGTCACGTCGCTGGGCCACTCGCACCCTGCCGTCGTCGCTGCGATCACCGAGCAGGCGGCGCGGCTCATCCACGTCGGCAACCTCTTCTACTCCGCGCCCGGAATGCGGCTCGCCAAGCGGCTGTCGGAGTCCTCGCTCGGCGGCAAGGTCCACTTCGCCAACTCCGGCACCGAGGCCAACGAAGCCGCGCTCAAGCTCGCGCGCAAGGCCAAGCCACAGGGCACGATCATCTCGGTCCAGCGCGGCTTTCACGGCCGCACCTACGGCTCGCTGTCGGCCACGCCGCAGGAGTCCAAGCAGGCGCCGTTCGCGCCGCTCGTGCCCGGCTTCATCTCAGTCGTGCCGACCGCCGAAGCCGTGGCCCGCGCCGGCGACCCGCGCACCGCCGCGCTGATCCTCGAGCCGGTGCGGGGCGAGCGCGGCGGCTGGGTCCTCGACGACGAGCTGCTGCAGGCTGCCCGCGCGGCGTGCGACGAGCACGGCGCGGCGCTGATCTTCGACGAGGTCCAGTGCGGCCTCGGGCGCACCGGCACGCTGTGGGCCTACCAGGATTCCGGGGTCGTGCCCGACCTCATGACGTCGGCCAAGGCGCTCGGCGGCGGGCTGCCGATCGGCGCGCTGATCTGCTCGCCGCGCTACGCCGACATCTTCGCGCCCGGCGACCACGGCTCGACGTTCGCCGGCGGGCCGGTCGCCTGCGCGGCGGCGCTCGCGGTGCTCGACGTCGTCGAGGATCCGGCGCTGCTGGAGCGCGTGCGCACGCTTGGCGTCCGGCTAGCCGAGGGGCTCGCCGGCCTGCCCGGCGTCGTCGCCGTCCGCGGCCGCGGCCTCATGCGCGCGTGCGACGTCGATGTCGGTCCCCACCCGCCCGCGCCTGAGCTCGTGCGCCGGGCGCTGCTGGAGCAGCACCTCGTCCTCAACGCCACCGGCCCGGCGACGCTGCGGCTGCTGCCGCCGCTGACGATCGGCGACGACGAGATCGACGACGCGCTGCGGCGGCTGCGCGCGCTGCTGTAGCGACGACCGCGGGCCCACCGAACGGAGGGGCCGCGGGGACCACCAGCTGACGGCGACGGCCGCAACGTGGCGAGCGTCAACCCAACCCGATTGGGCACGGTTGGGGGGGTGTTGTGGGGGGG
>JBBSQG010000029.1:0-14180 GCA_038258125.1 Solirubrobacterales bacterium | reverse complement strand
TGCGGCGGTGGAGTAGCAAGCGACGAGCGAGGCACTGCCTCATCCTGAGGAGCCGCGCGTCTTCGCGCGGCGTCTCGAAGGATGAGACGCATGCACCGAGCCTGCTCATCCTTCGAGACGCGCGCCCAATCGGGCGCGCGCTCGGCAGCGATCTATGCTCGAAGTCATGGCCGCGACGCCCGCATCGACCGCCTCCACGCGCATGCGCGAACAGCGCCGCAGCCTGCCCGACGGCCCCGGCGTCTACCTGTTCAGAGACCACGCCGGCAAGGTCATCTACGTCGGCAAGGCGAAGTCGATCCGCAAGCGCGTCGCCGGCCACTTCTCCAATCGCGTCACCCGCGGCGCAGTCGAGATGGTCGACCTGATCCACCAGATCGACTTCCTGCTCGTCTCCTCCGAGACCGAGGCGCTGCTGACCGAGAACGAGTTCATCAAGCGCTACAAGCCGCGCTTCAACATCCGCCTGCGCGACGACAAGTCCTATCCGTTCCTGGCGGTCTCGCTCGACGAGGACTATCCGCGCGTGTACTTCACGCGTGAGCGCCACCGCCGCGACCGCGCGTACTTCGGGCCGTACTCCAACGCCAAGAAGGTGCGCGGCACGCTCGACCTGCTGCAGAAGGTGTTCGCGTTTCGGTCCTGCAGCGCCGGCGAGCCCGGCCGCCGCAGCGGCTCGCCCTGCCTGGACTACTACATCAAGCGCTGCGGAGCGCCCTGCGTCGGCTACCAGTCCCAGACGGAGTACCGCGAGGCGATCGACGGCGTGATCGCGTTCCTGTCGGGCCGCTACCGCCAGATCGAGCGCGACCTCGAGGCGCGGATGAAGGCCGCCGCCGCGGCGCAGGAGTTCGAGCAGGCGGCGCTCGAGCGAAACCGCCTGAAGGCCGTGCGCAGCCTGCTCGAGCGCCAGCGGGTCGCCAACGAGGCCGTCGGCACCCTCGACGCGGTTGCGATCGCCGTCGACGGGATCGACGCCAACGCGCAGGTCTTCCAGATCCGCGACGGCGTGCTGTCGGACCGCCAGTCGTTCTATCTCTCCAACGAGTTCGGCTATGGGATCGCCGAGGTCGCCGAGGAGTTCCTGCTGCAGTACTACGGCGACGCGATGGCGGTGCCGCCGCAGGTGCTCGTCCAGCGCGAGGTGGCCGAGCGCGAGGTGCTCGGGGAGGTCTTGAGCGAGCTGCGCGGCACGCGCGTCGAGGTGCGCGTGCCCGAGCGCGGCGACAAGCGCCGGATCCTCGAGCTGGCCGAGCGCAACGCGGCGCTCGCGCTCGATCAGGAGCGCCTGAAGGACGAGCGCCGCCGCCAGCAGCGCGTCGAGGCGCTCGACGGCCTGCAGGAGGCGCTCGGCCTCGAGCAGCTGCCGCTGCGCATCGAGTGCTTTGACATCTCCAACCTCATGGGCACGAACACGGTGGCGTCGATGGTCGTCTTCGAGGGCGGCGCGCCGAAGAAGAGCGACTACCGGCGCTTCACCGTGCGCTCGCTGACCGACGGCGTGCCCGACGACTTCGCCGCGATGGAGGAGGTGCTGTCGCGGCGCCTGGTGCGCTGGGAGTCCGAGCAGGAGATCAGCCCCAACGATCCCAAGCGCAACGAGTCCTTCGCGACGCTGCCGAGCCTGATCGTGATCGACGGCGGGGCCGGCCAGCTGTCCGCCGGATTGCGGGCGTTGCAGGGCTTTCGCGACCGCGGCGTGGCGGGCGGGTCGCGGGGCAAGCAGCGGGAGGGGGGCTTCATCCCGGGCCGCCGCGCGCCGCTGCGCCTGCCGCACGACACGCCGCCGCTGCAGCTCCTGCAGCGCCTGCGCGACGAGGCGCACCGCTTCGCGATCACCCACCACCGCCAGCGCCGCGACCGCCAGATGACCGAGTCCGTGCTCGACGGGCTGCCCGGCGTCGGGCCCAAGCGCAAGCGCGCTCTGCTGAAGCACTTCGGCTCGCCGGAGGCGGCGCTCGGCGCGTCGCGCGAGGAGCTCGAGGCGGTGCCCGGGCTGCCGTCGAAGACCGCGGGCGACCTCTACACGTACCTCAACCGCACGTCGGGCTGATCGCGTGGGACCCGGCCGACCGGCCGGCCGGGCACAATGGGCGCGTGACCGTCTCAGACGGGGCGCCCGCCGCAACGAGGAGCCTGGAGGACGTCGTCGTCATCACGGGCTTCTCCGGCGCCGGCAAGTCGACGGCGATGAACGTCTTCGAGGACGACGGCTACTTCTGCGTCGACAACCTTCCGCCGGAGATGATCCGCGGCCTCGTCGACCTGTTTGTGCACGAGGGCGCGAAGGTGCGCCGCGCGGCGGTCGTCTCCGACGTGCGCGCCCGCGAGCTGTTCGAGACGCTGAGCGCCGTGCTCGACGACCTCGCCGCGCGCGGGATCGGCCACCGCGTGCTGTTCCTCGATGCCGACGAGCAGACGCTGCTCGGGCGCTACAAGGAGACGCGTCGCCGCCACCCGCTCAGCCCGACCGGCTCGGTCGCGCACGGGATCGCTGCCGAGCGCGCGGCGCTCGAGCACATCAAGGCGCGCGCGGACTTCGTGCTCGACACGAGCGGGATCGGCGCCGCGACGCTGCGGCGGCGGATCGTCGACGAGTTCCTGCCGCGTCATGTGCACTCCAAGCTCGCGCTCACGCTGACATCGTTCGGTCACAAGCACGGCCTGCCGCGCGACGCCGACATCGTGCTCGACATGCGCTTCCTGCCCAACCCGCACTGGGAGGCCGAGCTGCGGCCGCTGACCGGATTCGATCCGCGCGTCGTCGAGTACATGGCGCGCGGCGGCAAGCTCGACGCGTTCTCCGAGCGGCTCGGGCCGCTGCTGGACTTCCTCATCCCCGAGTACATCGCCGAGGGCAAGGCGCACCTGGCGATCGCCGTCGGCTGCACCGGCGGCCGCCATCGCTCGGTGGCGATCGTCGAGGCGCTGAGCGCGCGTTTGCGCAGGCGCGACGACGTCGAGGTGGACGTCGTGCACCGCGACGTGGGACATTCCGCTCGATGATCGGCCACGTCGCCTTCGAGGTGTCTGACCTCAAACGCTCGGCGCACTTCTACGACGCGATCTTCTATGCGCTCGGGGCGCGGCGGACGTTCGAGACCGAGCACGCCGTCGCCTACGGGCACGATCACGAGCAGTTCTGGATCGTCGACCGCGGCCGTCCGCCGGCGCCCGGCTACGGCCATGTCGCGCTGCAGGCGGCCGGTCGCGCCGCGGTCTCCGCGGCCCACGAGGCCGGCCTCACCCACGGCGGCCGCGACGACGGCAAGCCGGGAATGCGCCCCCAGTACGGCCCAACGTATTTCGCCGCCTACCTGCTCGATCCGGACGGGCTGCGACTGGAGCTCGTCGCCGGCGCGACCTGATCGGGTGCGGGCCGCACATGCGTGACGGCGATGCCGTAGCGGTGGGCGAGCCGGTCGGCGATCAGCGAGCGGTGGCAGGCCTCGGGGTCGGTCTCGACGCAGAGCAGGGCTGAGGTCGCATCCGCGGGTAGCTCCGCCGCGAATGCGTCGAGATCGGCGTCGTCGAGGATCTCGCGAACGTAGCGCTCGGCGTACTGCGGATCGAGCACGGCGCGCGAGCGCTTGCCGACGCCCAGCCGGTCGTCGGCGGCGTACTGGAGGTGGCGCAGCTTGGTCGTCGGCGCGAGCTCGCGGTGGTGGCGGTAGGCGTTTGCGGCGTGCACGAGCGGGGCCGGCAGGCGCACGGCGTTCGCCCAGGCGTAGCGCGCGCCGCGCACGCCGCGCCGCTGCCGGACGTCGACGACGAGGCCGACGTCGTGGGCGCGCAGGGCGGCGAGGACCGATGGGAGGTCGAACTCGTAGACGCCGATCGTGATGAGGCGGGGCATGTCGTGATGCAGCGACGGATCGATGCAGCGCGGCGGTCAGCTCGTCGCTGGTTCACGCCGGCGATGAAGCAGCGACGGCTGTGATGTGCGTCGCGCGCGATCGGTCGCTCGTTCACGCCCCGCGGCGCTCACAACGGCCGGGTCGGCTCCGTCGGCGGGGTTCCGCGCGGGGCTGGGGGCGGTCCTGGCGCGCCCGGTTCGCGCGTCGCCGGGGCGACGGGCGCGCTCGGCTCGCGCATCGCCGGGTCGACGGGTGCGCCGGCCACCGGCCCGCGACCCCCGAACAACCCTGCACGGCGAGCGCCGACGGGCTGCGGTCCGACGCGATCGGTGGGCGTGAACGCGACCGAGATCCGCGCCATCGAAAGCAGCGCGCCGGCCGCCATGAGGATCGACGCGGCGAGCGCCAGCCACAGTCCGCCGCCTGGGTCGCCGTCGATCTGCGGCGTCAGCGGCGGCGGGTTGACGATGTTGAAGAGCACGATGACGAGCGCCGCGCATGCGGGGCCGACGAGCCAGGTGGCCGGGCGTGGCGGGCCGAAGCCGAGGCGACCGGCGACGGCGACGAGCGCGACGATCGCCAACAGCGCGAGCACGAGATCTGAGACCTCGAAGATCTCCCCGGCGTCGACGCCGGGCTGGTACCACTCGAGAAACAGGCTGACGAAGAGCAGGATCGCGCCGGCCCCGATCAGTAGCATCCCGGCCTCGATGCTCCTCGCCTCGGCGGTCGGCGTGGGGGTGGGTCCGGCGATCGGCATGCGCGTCTCCTCGTGTCGTTCGGTACGAACGCTGGGCTGATACCCGCGGCGCTCGCCGCGCGAAACACCCTACGTCAGCGACGACGGCGCGCCCGCGACGGCGAAGCCGAGCGTCGCCAACACCCCGGCGTGGCGGCCCGCGCCCGCGCGCCCGCCGCGAGACCGGCCGCCGTCCAGCCCAGGCCGCCGATCCCCACTCCCTGCTCGACGAGCTCGACGCTCACCGCAGAGATCAGCGTCCCCGCGCCGAACGCCAGCACGAGCCCGACCTGGGCGCGCGACCAGGAGCGCGCCGATGAGAAGCGATCCGGCTGCGAGGGCGCCGAGGCCGATTGCCGTGAGCATGCCGTGGCGGTGCCCGATGCCCGCCGCGCGGCGCCAACCCCGCGAAGTCGGCCCTCGATCCTGGGGAATCGGCGCCATACTGCGCCCGTGCTACGCGGCGGCATCGACCTCGGGGGAACGAAGATCCAGGCCGTCGGGGTGGACGCCGAGCACGCCGTGCTGGGCCAGTCGCGGTGCCCCACGCCGACGCAGGGCGGCCCGGCCGACGTCGCCGCGGCGATCGAGACCGCGTTGCGCGAAGCGACCGCCGCAGCCGGCTGCGAGCCCGACGAGCTGACGCACGTCGGCGTCGGATCGCCGGGGACGATCGACGCCGCCGCCGGCACGGTCTCCAGCGCGAAGAACCTGCCCGGCTGGGCCGGCAGCTACCCGCTCGCCAAGCGGCTGCGCAAGCGGCTCGGCACGCCGATCGCGCTCGGCAACGACGTCCAGGTGGCGACCGATGCCGAGGCCGCGCTCGGCGCCGGCCGCGGCTACGACTCGATGCTCGGCGTCTTCTGGGGCACCGGTGTCGGCGGCGGGATCGTGCTCGGGAGCCGGCCGTGGGTCGGTCGCGGCGGCGCCGGCGAGATCGGCCACGTCGTCGTGCAGGTCGACGGCGCGCAGTGCCCGTGCGGGCGGCGCGGCTGTATGGAGGCCTACGCTGGGCGCAACGCGCTCGAGGCCCAAGCCCGCGAGCTGCACGACGAGGGCGAGCCGACCGAGCTGTTCAAGATCGCCAAGAAGCGCCACCGCGAGCGGCTGACGAGCGGCATCTGGGCCGCTGCGCTGGCACGCGAGGATCCGCTCGCCACGAAGCTCATCGACCGCGCGGTCGAGATGCTTGGCGCCGGCGTGGCCTCTGTCGACAACGTCCTCGACGTCGAGGTCATCATCCTCGGCGGCGGCCTTGGGGTGCGCCTCGGCCAGCCGTTCGCCGACCGGATCGCCGCTGCGATGCAGCCGCACCTGTTCTTCAGCGACCGCCCGCCGCCGGTGCGCGTCGCCGCGCTCGGCGATCTCGGCGGGGCGATCGGCGCCAGCCTGCTCACGCCGGCCGCGTAGGCCGGCGGAGCGGGAGGTCTTGTCGACTTGACCACCTCACAGGTGGCTAACTCGACATGGCCTCGCAACGGCGGTGTGAGCGGGGCGCAGATCGCCCTCGAGGACGCCACGATCGCCGGCCCGGGCCAGCTAGGTCGGCCAGACCGCCTGCTGGGCGTTGCGCAGCTCGTCGTCGGGCGTGAGGCGAAACGTCATCGCGTGCAGCGTCGCCGGGTCGGTCTGGATCCCGCGCTCGGCGAGCAGCGGGCAGATCCGCTCCCAGGCCGCCAGCCGCGTCCCAGTCGGCGGCCGGCTCAAGCGCAGCGACATGAGCACTGACAGCTCCAGCGCGGAGAGCTTGGAGCGCTCGCAGCGCACGCTGATCGATGCCGGCTGCGGATCATCGACCTGCTCGCCGGCACTCGTCAGCGCGAACAGGCGAATGTCCACGACGGCGAATTCGGGATCGTCGGGACCGTCGTGGTTCAGCGCGGCGCCGGCGCCGCTGCTGCGAACGCTGTCGGGCATGCCCTCACCGTAGTTGAGGACGCCGCGCTCTTGCCGCGCGGTCAAGCGGCCACCGGCCGCCTGCTCGCGCGGCCAGATCGTGAGCGCCGGAACGATAGGGTTCCCGCCTCCGCGCCGACAGTCGGGAGGACCCATCTTCACCGACGTTTGTATAGATCCTTAGGGAGGACAGTCACTCCGCATGCCCGTACGTGTTGGAATCAACGGCTTCGGCCGCATCGGCCGTAACGTGTTCCGCGCCGCTCAGGCGGCACAAGCAGACATCGAGTGGGTGGCAGTCAACGACCTCACCGACAACGAGACGCTGGCGCACCTGCTGCGCTACGACTCGATCCTCGGGCCGTACCCGGGCACGGTCGAGCTCACCGACGACGGCCTCGTCGTCGACGGCGACAAGATCCTCGTCATGGCCGAACGCGATCCGGGCGCCCTCGGTTGGGGCGACCTCGGCGTTGACGTCGTGCTCGAGTCGACCGGCTTCTTCACCAAGCGCGAGGGTGCCGCCAAGCACCTCGACGCCGGCGCGAAGAAGGTCATCATCTCCGCGCCCGCCAGCGGCGAGGACATCACCGTCGTGCTCGGCGTGAACTTCGAGCTGTATGACGCCGACAAGCACGACGTCATCTCCAACGCGTCCTGCACGACGAACTGCCTCGCGCCGTTCGCCAAGGTCATCCACCGCGCCGTCGGCATCGAGCACGGCCTGATGACCACGATCCACGCCTACACGGCCGACCAGAACCTGCAGGACGGCCCGCACGGCGACCTCCGTCGCGCGCGCGCCGCTGCGATGAACCTCGTGCCGACGTCGACCGGCGCCGCCAAGGCCGTCGGCCTCGTGCTGCCCGAGCTCAACGGCCGCCTGCACGGCTTCGCCGTCCGCGCCCCCGTCCCGACCGGCTCGATGGTCGACCTGACGTTCGTCGCCAGCAAGAACACGACGAAGGAAGAGGTCAACGCCGCGTTCGCCGAGGCTGCCGCGGGCGACCTCGCCGGGATCCTGCAGTACACCGAGGATCCGATCGTCTCCAGCGACATCGTCGGCAATCCGCACTCGTCGATCGTCGACGGCCTGCTGACGACGGTCATGGAGGGCAACCTTGTCAAGGTCGTCTCCTGGTATGACAACGAGTGGGGCTACTCCAACCGCTGCGTCGACGTCCTGCAGAAGGTCCTCTAGGCAGTGCGGACGCTCGACGATCTCGGTGACGTCTCCGGTCAGCGCGGCCTCGTCCGCGTCGACTTCAACGTCCCGCTGGCCGACGGCGCGGTCTCCGACGACGCCCGGATCCGCGCCGCCCTGCCGACGATCGAGGAGCTGCGCGAGCACGGTGCAAAGCTGCTGCTCGTGTCGCACCTCGGGCGGCCGAAGGATCGCGAGCCGGAGTTCTCGCTCGCGCCGGTCGCCGACCACCTCGCCGGCCTGCTCGGCACCGAGGTCGCGCTCGCGCCCGACCTCGACAACGTGCCAGACGGCGACGTCGTGATGCTCGAGAACATCCGCTTCGAGCCCGGCGAGACGAAGAACGACCCCGAGCTGGCGGCGCGCTTGGGTACGCTCGCGGACTTCTACGTCAACGACGCCTTCGGCGCGGCGCACCGCGCGCACGCCTCGACGGTCGGTGTCGTCGAGCATGTCGCAAACTGCGCTGCTGGCCGCCTGCTGCAGCGCGAGGTGGAGACACTGACCGGGATCCTCGCGAACCCCGGCCGCCCGCTCGTGGCGATCGTCGGCGGCGCCAAGGTGACCGACAAGATCGGCGTCATCGACGCCTTCCTGAAGGTCGCCGACACGATCCTCATCGGTGGCGCGATGAGCTATCCGTTCTTCAAGTCCCAGGGCCACGAGGTCGGCGGCTCGCTGTGCGAGGCCGCCGGCGTGGAGCCGGCTGCCCGCGCTCTGCAGCAGGGCGCCGGCAAACTGCGCCTGCCCGTCGACCACGTGCTCGGCGCGAAGTTCTCACCCGACGCCGAGCCGATCGCCTGCGACGAGATCGACGTGCCCGACGGCCTGATGGGCCTCGACATCGGCCCGAAGACGGCCGAGCTCTACGCGGCGGAGATCGCCTCCGCCGGCACGGTGTTCTGGAATGGCCCGATGGGCGCCTTCGAGCTGCCACCGTTCGCGGCCGGCACGCGCGCGGTCGCCGAGGCGGTCGCCGCGACGGATGCGGTCACGGTCGTCGGCGGGGGAGACAGCGCCGCGGCGCTGGCCCAGTTCGGCCTCGACGATCAGATCACGCACATGTCGACCGGCGGCGGCGCCTCGCTGCAACTGCTCGAGGGCAAGACGCTGCCGGGCCTCGAGGTGCTCGCCTCATGAGCCGCATCCCCTTCATCGCCGGCAACTGGAAGATGCACAAGACGGTTGCCGAGGCGGAGGACTACATCGCGGCGTTCCTCCCGCGCGTGTACAGCGCCGACGGCGTCGACGTGGCGCTCTGCGTCCCGTTCACCGACCTGCAGGCGATGGTCGACTCCACCCGCGGCTCGCGCGTCGAGGTGTTCGCGCAGAACATGCACGAGGCCGAGAAGGGCGCGTTCACGGGCGAGGTGTCGGCGCCGATGCTGACCGAGATCGACGTCCTCGGCGTCGTGCTCGGCCACTCCGAGCGCCGCCAGTACTTCAACGAGACCGACAAGGCGCTGTCGCACAAGCTCGTCACGGCGTTCGAGCATGGGCTCAAGCCGATCCTCTGCGTCGGCGAGACCGAGGAGGAGCGCGAGCGCGGCGACACCGAGCGCAAGTTGCGCCACCAGGTCCAGGAAGGTCTGGCGCTGCTGACCCCCGAGCAGATCGCCGAGGTCACGGTCGCCTACGAGCCGATCTGGGCGATCGGGACGGGCAAGGTCGCCACGCCCGAGCTGGCGCAGGAGGCGATCGCCTTCGTGCGCGCGCTGATCCAGGACAAGGCGCCGGACGCGGCCCCGCTCGTGCGTGTGCTGTACGGCGGGTCGGTGACCCCCGACAGCGCGCCCGAGCTGCTCGCTCTGCCCGATGTCGACGGCGCGCTCGTCGGCGGCGCCTCGCTGGATCCCGACTCGTTCGGGCGCATCGTCGATGCCGCGGTGCAGGTCGCTGCGGCGCAGCCGTGACCGCGCCCTCCTCCGTCTGCCTCGTCGTCCTCGACGGCTGGGGCCTCGCGCCGGACGGCGCCGGCAACGCCGTGTCGCTGGCCGTCACGCCGGTCTTCGACGACCTCTGGACCCGCTACCCGCACACGACGCTGACTGCCTGCGGCGCCGCGGTCGGCCTGCCCGACGGCCAGATGGGCAACTCCGAGGTCGGCCATCTCAACCTCGGCGCCGGCACGGTCGTCAAGCAGGACCTGACGCTGATCGACGAGGCGGCTCGGCAGCCGGCATTCGGCGGCAACGAGGTGCTGCTCGATGCGATGCGGGCATCGCCGTGCGTCCACGTCCTAACGCTCGTCTCCGACGGCGGCGTGCACTCGAGCATGGATCATCTGCGGGCGCTGCTGCAGACCGCCGCGCGGGTCGGCGTCGCGGACCTCGTCATCCATGCCTTCACCGACGGCCGTGACACGCTTCCGCATGACGGCGCGAAGTTCCTGGCGACGGTCGAGGGCTGGTGCGCCGAGGCCGGCGTGGGCCGCATCGCAAGCGTCGTCGGGCGCTTCTTCGCGATGGACCGCGACAACCGCTGGGAGCGCGTGCAGGCCGCCTATGACCTGCTCGTCCACGGGCTCGCCGCGCACGCGGCGCCGACCGCGAGCGCCGCCGCGCTCGCCGCCTACCAGCGCGGCGAGACCGACGAGTTCATCGCGCCGACCCGCGTGGGGGAGCCGGGCACGATCGGTCCGGAGGACTCCGTCATCGCGTTCAACTTCCGCCCCGACCGCATGCGCGAGATCTCCGGCGCGCTCGCCGAGCCGGTGTGCGAAGGCATCGATCGCCACGGCGCGGAGCCGGTCGCGCGCTACACGACGCTGACCGAGTACGGCGGCAACGTCAGCCGCGAGCACCCGGTGATCTTCCGCCCGATGCGCCCGTCGGTGACGCTGCCGCGGGTGATCGCCGCTCACGGCGGCCGCCAGCTGCACGTCGCCGAGACCGAGAAGTACCCACATGTGACGTACTTCTTCGGCGGCGGCAAGGAGCGGGCCGAGGACGGCGAGCGGCGCGAGTTGGCGGCCTCGCCGCGCGACGTGCCGACGTACGACCTCAAGCCCGAGATGAGCGCACGCGCCGCGACCGAGGCCTTCGTGAGCGCCTGGCACGAGGAGGACTTCCGCTTCGCGATCATCAACTTCGCCAACCCGGACATGGTCGGCCACACGGGCGTCATCCCGGCCGCGGTGACGGCGATCGAGACGGTCGACGCGTGCCTGGGGCGGATCGTCAAGGCGGTCCACTCGACGGGCGGCGTCTGCCTCGTGACCGCCGACCACGGCAACGCCGACCACATGCTCGAGCCCGACGGCTCGCCGAACACCGCCCACTCGCTCAACCCGGTCCCGTTCGTCGTCACGCGCGGCGGCGTCGCGGTCGACCCGGCGGGCGGCATCCTCGCCGACGTCGCGCCCACGGCCCTGGACCTGCTCGGCATCGCCCAGCCGCCGGAGATGACCGGCCGCACGCTGCTCGTCTCGGAGTAACGCGATGATCGTCGCGCTGGCGGCGCTGGCGGTCTTCCTCGGCGCGTCGCTGCAGTCGGCGACCGGCTTTGGCTTCGCGCTCGTCGCGGCGCCGATCCTCTTCGCCCTGCTCGGCCCGCGCGAGGCGGTATCCGCGGGCGTGCTGCTGGCGTTGCTGCTCAACTCGCTCACGCTGGCGACCGAGCGCCGGCGCCCGGCGGTGCTGATCGGCGACGCGGTCGTGCTCGTGGCCTGGTCGGTGCCCGGGCTCGTGCTCGGGGCCATCGCCCTGCGCGAGCTGCCTGAGCGGCCGCTGTCGGCGCTCGTCGCGCTGGCCGTACTGGCGGGGCTCGCGCTGCGGCTGCGCTCTCGCGGCAGGGTCCCGCGCATGCGTGCCTGGCACGAGCCGGCGGCGGGTGTCTCCAGCGGCGCGCTCGCCACCGCGACATCGCTGAGCGGCCCACCGCTCGTCTTCCACCTACTCGCCCGCGGCGCGCCAGCGGGTGCGATGCGTGACACGCTGGCGGCGATCTTCATCGCCGAGGCGCTTCTCGCGTGGCCGATTCTGCTGGCAGCGGACACGTTCACGGTTCCCGCGGCGGTCTGGGCGCTGCTGCTCGCGGGTCTCGCCGGCCAGCTGCTGGGCCGGCGCGCGTTCGCCTGGCTGCACGGCGAGCGCTACGAGCGCGCGGTGCTCGTCGTGCTGGCACTCAGCGCACTCGCCGCGCTGGCCGGCAGCATGCTGTGAGGGGGTGTTGCTATGTGCGGCCAGCATGTGGACGCAGATCGCAACACCCCCGACGAGCAACTGGCCGCGGGCGGGCCGCGTCGTCGGGCACCCTGGGGGAGCGACCGGCGCGTCAGCCTGGGAACCGCGCGACGCGCTGCGCAAGCCACGTCTTCATGGCCGGCAGCGTCGCCGGATCGAGCTGATGGCCGCCGTCGTGCTCGCGGTACTCGACGTCGAGGCCGGCCACCTCCAGGCGCGCGCTGGCATCGCGGGCGAACTCGACCGAGATGACCGGGTCGCGCGCCCCGTGGGTGATGAGCACCGGCAGCTCGGCGCGCGTGTCGAGCGCGGCCTGCCAGCCCGCAACGGACGGGATGAACCCGCTGATCGCGAGGATCCCGGCAGGGGAGGGGCGACCCGATCCGAGGCCGGTCGCGTAGGACATGACGCAGCCCATCGAGAAGCCGCCGATCACGGTCCGCTTCCAGGGGATGTCGCGTTCCGCGAGCCAGCCGTCGAGAAAGCTCGTCAGCTGGGCGTACGTCGCGTGAAACGTGGCCGGGTCAGGGAAGCCGACGCGCGCCACCATGTACCACCAGCGCCCGCCCGTGCCGGGCGGGGGTGGGTGGGGGCGGATTGGCGCGCCCGGGGTCAGGCCGACGAGCCGTCGCTCGGGGTCGAGCGCATCAAGCACCAGGCCGAGGTCGTGCTCGTCGGCGCCGCGGCCGTGCAGCAGGATCAGCGCGCCCCCGGGCTCGCCGGCGGACTCGCGGACGACGTGTACGAGCGCCTCGGTGGTCACGGTCAGGACGTTATGCCACGGCAGCCGATGCACGGTGTCCCGCAGGTCGTTGTGCGTGCAATCAGAAGGCACTATCCTCGGGAGGCATGGCGATCATCGGCCATTCGACGCCGGACCTGCGCCTGCTCGCACCGGCGGAGCTGCGCGCCTGGCGCGGGATGCTGCGGGTGCATGCCGCGCTCGCCAAAGCGCTCGATGCCCAGCTCGAGACCGCGCACGGCCTGCAGCTCAGCTCCTACGAGGTCCTCATGTACCTCGCCGACGCCGAGGACGAGCGCATGCGCATGTGCGACCTCGCCTCCTCGATCCTGCTCAGCCGCAGCGGCCTGACGCGGCTCGTCGACCGGTTGCAGCGCGAGGGCCTGCTCGAGCGCGTCGCCTGCAGCGACGACGCCCGCGGTCAGTTCGCCAAGCTCACGCCGGCCGGCCGAGAGAAGCTGCGCGCCGCCCGCGAGACCCACCTCGCCGGGGTCCGCGCGATGTTCCTCGACCTCTTCAGCCCCGACGAGCTGGCGGCGCTGGGCGACTCCTGGGATCGCGTGCTCGACGCGACGGGCTGGGGCTGCTGCAAGTAAGCCGTCGCGCCCGCGGGCTCGCCCGCCGGCGGGCAGGGGGTCTTGCGATTTACGGGCCTATGCGGCACGCGATTCGCAAGACCCCCCCCGGCGCCCGCGATCTACCCTGAGGCGGTGAGCGCCCTGCGGATCCTGCATCGCGACCCCGGCTCTCGCGCGCGCGCCGCGGTCCTGCGCACTCCCCACGGCGAGATCCGCACGCCGGCGTTCGTCCCGCTGGCGACGAAGGCGACCGTCAAGGGACTCGAGCCGCGCGAGGTCACCGCGCTCGGCTACGACATGGTGCTCGGCAACACCTTCCATCTCTTCCTCGAGCCCGGCGCGGAGGTCATCGAGCACTTCGGCGGGCTGCACGACTTCATGGGCTGGCGGCGGCCGATCATCACCGACTCGGGCGGCTTTCAGGTCTTCAGCATGGGCCACGGGACCGTCGCCGACGAGATCAAGGGGCGCGCGCCGAGCGGACCGGACCGGATGGGGAAGGTGCTGTCGATCGAGGAGGAGGGCGTGCGCTTTCGCTCCTACATCGAGGGCTCGGAGCGCTTCATGGGGCCCGAGACGTCGATGGAGGTGCAGGCCAGGCTCGGCTCGGACATCGCCCTCGTCTTCGACGAGTGCACCCCGTTCAACATCGACCGCGAGTACACGGCACGCTCGACGGAGCGCACGCACCGCTGGCTCGACCGCTGCCTGGCATGGCACGATGCCCACGGGCCCGCGGGACAGCTCGTCTACGGGATCGTCCAGGGCGGCGTCTACGAGGACCTGCGGATCGAGTCCACGCAGCAGGTCGCCGCGCGACCGGTCGACGGGATCGCGATCGGCGGCTCGCTCGGCGCCGACAAGGCGCAGATGTACGAGGTCGTCGGCTGGGCGACGGCGGCGCTGGGCGATGACGCCCGCCCACGGCACCTGCTCGGCATCGGCGACATCGACGACCTGATCCGCGGCGTCGAGCTCGG
>JBBSQG010000028.1:0-14617 GCA_038258125.1 Solirubrobacterales bacterium | reverse complement strand
TCGGCGTCGGCTTCGAGCTCTTCGCCGCGCTCGCGCCGCTGGGCTTCTTTCGCCCCGAGGACGACGGCGCGGGCTCCGTGGAGGGCACGATCGAAGCTGGCGCGCTGCGCTTCGGGCGCCTCTGCGAGACCTATCCGGACGCGGTCTTCTGCTCGATGCTCGGTCACCGCCCGCCGCCCAAGCGGACGCCGTGGGGACTGCAGCAGCGGATCGCGGCGCTGCGCTCACGCGGCGTGATCGACGAGGACGGCGGCCTGTGGCACCGCACGCTCGACGAGCTGGACGCGTGTGCCGCCGCCTACGCGGCGTACAAGCTCGCCAATGGCGGCGGGATGTGGGCCGGCGATCCTCGCGAGGGCGTCATCGTGCTGCCCGTGCCCGAGCTGCTGGCCAGCTATGACCCGCTGCCGCCACCGGCGCGCGTCGCGCTGGCCGCAGCCGGGGACGAGGCCGCCGCCGACGCTTCCTGAGTCAGGTTCGGCGGAGGCACACGCCCGATCATCGTCGTCAGCACGGGCTGCATGCCGAAGCGTGCGTACAGCCGCGCGGCGGGCGCGTTGCCGGCGAACACGGCGAGCGTCAGCAGCTCGATGCCGCGTTCGCGCAGGTCGGCGTGCACGGCGGCGATCAGCCGGCTGCCCAGGCCGCGGCCGCGATGCTCGCGCCCGACGCTGAGCGACTCGATCTCGGCCATCTGCTCCGGGGTGTTGATCTGCGCCCAGCCGCCGCTGCTCAGGCGCACCATCGCGTAGCCGGCGAGCCCTCCGCCGTCCTGGGCGATGTGCAGGACGGCGTCGCCGGCGGCGAACCAGGCCGCGTAGCTCGCTCGCCGGCGCGCCCACGAGCCGTCGGGATCGCGGAACCCGGCGACCGCGCCGGTCAGCTCGGCGGGCGCCGCGGACTCGTGGTGAGACTGCATCTGCGCCCACAGCGGAGCGAGCTCGTCGAGCCGCTCGACGCCCGCGGTCTGGATCGTGATCGCCACGCACGCAAGCCTACGGCGCGGGGTTCGAACCCGGCTCGGGCGCGCCGGAGTGGGCTCTACACTCAAGCGGCATGCAGCAATCGCGAAACGGCCGCATCGGAGAGCGTCGCAGCAACGACGACGCCGGGCAGGGACGCGCGAAGCAGCGGGCGTTCTGCATCGCCGCCTTGGAGGACGGAGACGATCTCTCCGAGCTGCGCGAGCTGCTGCGCACGGCGGGCGTGGCGGTCGTCGGCCAGACCGTTCAGCACCGCGAGAAGCCGCACCCGAACACGTACCTCGGCCCCGGCAAGCTGATCGAGGTCAAGGAGGCCGCCAAGGCCGCCGACGCGAACGTCATCGCCTGCGACGACGAGCTCAGCCCGCGCCAGGAGCGCAACCTCGAGTCCGAGCTGGGGATGCCGGTGGTCGACCGCACCTCGGTGATCCTCGACATCTTCGCCGGCCATGCCCACAGCGCGGAGGGCAAGCTGCAGGTGGAGCTTGCCCAGCTGGAGTACAACATGGCCCGGATGCGTGGCCTGTGGACGCATCTCGAGCGCCTCGGGGCCAGCGCGGGCACGCCCGGCATCGGCGCCCGCGGACCGGGCGAGTCGCAGATCGAGACCGACCGCCGGCTGGCCCGCAACCGGATCACCGCGTTGCGCCGCAAGCTCGTCGGCGTCTCCTCGGCGCGCGCGACGATGCGCGCCGAGCGCGAGCGCGCGCACCTGCCCCAGATCGCGCTGGCGGGCTACACGAACGCCGGCAAGTCGACGCTGCTCAACGCGCTGACGGGCGCCGAGGTCGGCGTCCGCGACCGCCTCTTCCACACGCTGGACCCGACGACCCGCGAGCTGCGCATCAACGGCCGTCCGTACCTGCTCTCAGACACCGTCGGCTTCATCCGCAAGCTGCCCCACCAGGTCGTCGACGCGTTCGCCGCCACGCTGCACGAGACACGCGAAGCCGATCTGATCCTGCACGTCGTCGATGCCTCCGCGCCCGAGGAGGAGATGGCGGAGATGCTGAGCGCCGTCGACGAGACACTGGAGGCCGTCGGCGCCGGCGACCGCCCGCGCCTGCTCGTGCTCAACAAGGGCGACGCGATCGACGCCGAGCGCCAGCTGGAGCTGCTCTTCGCCCACCCCGACGGGATGCTTGTCTCGGCGGCAATGGGGGCGGGCCTCGACGCGCTCGGCGAGCGCATCGAGGAGGAGTTTCGCCGTTCGCTGCGCTCCGTCGACCTGCTGCTGCCCTACGCCGAGGGCGCCCGCCTCGCTGAGCTGCACGACTTCGCCGGCGACCTCGAGCGCACCGACACGCCCGATGGCGTGCGGGTCCACGCCCGCCTGCCGCCGACGCTGGCCGAGCGCTACGCGCGCTTCTCGGTCAACGGCACGCCGGCGTAGCCGGGCGATCCCGCGCGGCGTCGGCCCTTGGCCGACGGGTGCCCGTGGCTGGCCAGCAGCACCGCTCGGTCTCCTTCTTCTCGTCGGCGTCTAGCCATGTCTAGCCACGGGCTAGACATGGCTAGACAAACGCGCGGAGAAGGTGATGAAGGCGAGCCGACGTCGTCGCCGCACGGCCGGGCTCAGCGGTCGTCGCCGCTGCCCTGCAGGACGTTGCGCCGCTGGCGCGACATGAGCTTCTCGATGTTCGCCGTGGCGATGACGTCGAGGTCGAGTTCGGCCTCGGTGGCGAGCTGGGCGAGGTACCAGAGCACGTCGCCGAGCTCCTTGGCCAGCGCGGCGCGGCGCTCGTCGGTGAGCACGCCGGCGTCGTCGCGGACCATCTTCTTGACCTTCTCCGCCACCTCGCCGGCCTCGCCGCACAGGCCGAGGGTGGGGTAGAGCAGGTTGTCGCCGGCATCCGGATAGACGGCGGTCGCGCGGGAGCGCGTCTGGTACTCCGAGAGGTCCATTGCGGCCGAGAACCTACCCGGCCGGCACGCCGCGCCGCGGCGCCCGCGGAAAAAGCGGCCCTCGTTGCGTGAAAGCTCACGCCCTCGCCACGATCCTCGCGGCGAGGGCGGGCGTCAGATCAACCGTCTACTTGACGAAGCCCGACTCCTGGAGGTAGGCCGTCGCCACCCGCTTGAACTGCTGCTTGTCGAGCTCGACGCGGCGGTTGAGCTCGCGCATCGCCTCCTCGGTCATGCCCTCCTGCACGGCTTCGAGCGTCTGCACTGCCTCGTCGCCGATCTTCTTGACGGTCGAGTCGCGGATGCCGAGCGTGATGTTGTACGGCGGGAAGAAGCTCTTGTCGTCCTCGTAAGCGGCGTACTTGTCGGTCAGCGCCAGCTGCGGGTCCGTCGAGAACGCGAGCGTCAGCTGCGACTGGCCGCCGTCGAGGTCGGAGAACTTTCCGTCGGAGGAGACGAACTTGCCCTTGAAGCCGTACACCGAGCGCAGGCCGAGCAGGCAGTCCTGGCGCTGGCGGCACTCCGGGAAGCCCGAGATCGACAGCTTCGGGTCCTTGGCGAAGAGCTCGGAGGCCGTCTTGGGATTGCCCAGCTTGTCGGCGGTCGCCTTGGTCGACGCGATGATGTAGGTGTTCTGGAACGGCGTGCGCTTCAGCGCCGTGATGTTGTTCTTGGCGTACTCGGCCTTGGCCTGCTCGTATGCCTCGTCGGCGTCCTTGGGCACGTCGTCCGTCTTGACCTTGAAGAACGACGTCAGCGCCGTGCCGGTGTACTCGGGGTACATGTCGATGCTGCCACCCTTGAGCGCCTTGTAGGCGACCTGCTCGGAGCCCAGGTTCAGCCGCCGCCGGACGGTGAAGCCCTGCGCCTCGAGCGTCTGCGCGTAGATCTCGCCGAGGATGAACTGCTCGGTGAAGTTCTTGGAGCCGACCGCGATCGTGCCCTTCGAGGCGTTGGCTGGATCGTTCGCGATCAGCTTGCTGTCGCCGGATGCGGCGCCGCTGTCGGTGCTGCCGGAATCAGACGAGCTGTCGTCTCCGCAGGCGGCGACGAAGAACGTGAGGCAGAGCATCGCCAGCGCGGCGAGCATCTTGCGGTGGGTCGCGGTCATCGGGACTCGAGTCTCCTTCTGGTGGGGAGTGTGAAGAGCCGGCGCCGGGCCGGGTGAGCGAGCTTCAGGCCCGCGGGCGTGACCGCCCGCTGGGTGCGGGCGAAGGCGAAGTCGACGAGCAGGGTGATCAGCGCGACGATGATCGCCGCCCCGAGCCCGCCGACCAGGCCGTAGGTCTGGGGGGTGATGATCGGCTCGCCGAGCGTCTGCACGTTGGCGATCGGCGCGATCGTCGCGGTCGCCACGACGTTGACGGCGGAGGTGCGCAACCCGCCGAAGATCGCGGGCAGTGCGAGTGGCAGCTCGACCTTGCGCACGATCTCGATGCCGGTCATGCCCTGCCCGCGGGCGGCGTCGACCGTGTCGCGGTCGACTTGGCGCACGCCGACGTACGTGTTCGTGATCAGTGGGGGGATCGCCAGCAGCACGAGGACCGCGATGACGTTCGTGTAGCCGAGCCCGATGAAGGAGATGAAGAACGCCAGCAGCGCCAGCGACGGGACGGCGCGCCCGACGTTCGACGTTGCCGTCGCGAGGAAGTCGCCCCGGCCGAGGTGGCCGAGCCACAGCGCGAGCGGGATCGCCAGCGCCGCCGCGATCGCCAGGGCGGCGACCGATACGATCATGTGCGTCTGGGCCAGGCCGGCGAGTTCGCCGATCCCGCCGATCCGCACGCCGCCGGAGACGGAGTCGCGCTCGTGCAGGATGAAGTCGATGGCGTCCCCGAAGTCGCCGAGGAAGGCCAGCGTGCCGGTCATGCCCGCGCCCTCCGCCACGGCGTCATCCAGCGCTGCAGCGCGAGGATGAGCAGGTCGAGCACGGCCGCCAGCAGGACGGCCAGGCCGCCCGCCACGATGACGTTGGACTTGAAGAACTTGTCGTTGCCGCGCAGGATCTCGGCGCCCAGGCCACCGCCGCCGGCGAACACGGCGAGCGCGGCGAGCCCGACCGTTGTGGAGGTCGCGATCCGCAGCCCGGCCAGGATCTCGGGCACGGCCATCGGCAGCTCGACCTTGAAGAGGACCTGGCGCTCGGTCAGACCCTGGCCGAGCGCGGCGTCGCGGGTCTCGGCGGGGACGTTGCGCAGCCCGTCGGTGATGTTGCGGAAGATGATCAGCAGGGTGTAGGAGACGAGCGCCACGATCGCGGTCGTGTAGCCCAGGCCCGTGATCGGCTGCAGCAGGAAGAACGCCGACACGCTGGGAATAGCGAAGAAGACTCCGGTCACCCCGGTGATCGGACCGGTGAGCCAGCGGCGGCGGTGGGCGAGGATCGCCAGGCCCATCGAGATCGCGAAGCCGATCGCGACCGGGACGAGCGTGAGGTAGATGTGCTCGAGCAGCGGCGTCCAATAGCGGTCGAGGTTCTCGACGATCCAGCCGGGGCAGAAGCCGTTTGAGGCCGCGCAGGCGTCCGAGCCGCCCGGCTTGTTGATCTGCAGCTGGGCGAGCGGCAGGACGTTCATTCCGACAGCAGCTCGGCCCCCGTCGGGGAAGCGGCCGGAGGCGCCTGCAGGAAGTGCTGGATGACCTCGAGCGAGAGGATCCCGGCGAGCGCGCCCTTGCTGTCGACGACGGCTCCGTAGCGCGTCTCGGAGGAGAGCAGGTCGGCCAGCGCGTCGCGCAGCACGTCGTCGAGGTCCAGCAGCGGCTTGGCCGGGGACCGCAGGTCCTTCGTCACCCGCTCGCCGGTCAGCGCGCGGTCTGACAGCCAGCCCTCGGGCCGGCCGTGCTCGTCGACGAGGACGCCGATCGGGATGTCGGAGTCCTCGATCAGCATGCGCGCGTCGGCGACCGGCGTGCCGACGCGGATCGCCGCCGCGGTCCACAGGTCGATGTCGCGCACGCGTTGCAGGGCGAGGCGCTTGAGCGCCCGGTCAGAGCCGACGAAGTCCTCGACGAAGCGGCTGGCCGGGTACATGAGCAGCTCGGCCGGCGGCGCGTACTGCGCGAGCTTGCCGCCCTCCTGCAGGATCGCGATGCGGTCGCCCATCTTGATCGCCTCGTCGATGTCGTGCGTGACGAAGATGATCGTCTTGCGCAGCTCGGCCTGCAGCCGCAGGAACTCGTTCTGCAGCCGCTCGCGGTTGATCGGGTCGATCGCGCCGAACGGCTCGTCCATCAGCATCACCGGTGGGTCGGCGGCGAGCGCCCGGGCGACCCCGACGCGCTGGCGCTGGCCGCCGGAGAGCTGGCTCGGGTAGCGCGAGTGCGTATCGGCGGGCAGGCCGATGAGCTCGATGAGCTCCTCGACGCGCTGGTTGGTGCGCTGCTTGTCCCAGCCGAGCAGGCCAGGCACGGTCGCGATGTTCTCGCCGATCGTCTTGTGTGGAAACAGGCCGATGTGCTGGATGACGTAGCCGATCTCGCGCCGCAGCTCGGCCGTCTTGCGGTCCTTGACACTGCGTCCACCGAGCAGGATGTCGCCGTCGGTGATCTCGATCATGCGGTTCACCATCCGCATCGCGGTCGTCTTACCGCAGCCCGAGGGGCCGACGAGAACGCAGATCTCACCAGCGGGAACCTCGAGCGAGAGGCCGTCGACGGCCGCCGACGACGTGCCCGGATAGCGCTTGGTCACTTCACGAAACTCCAACGGCTCGGCCGTGGAGCGGTCTGGCTGGTCCCCCATCGCGGGCGATCCTACCTGCATCCGTGCGAATTCATGCAAGCTTGTCGGCGGACTGACCGCCGCCGAGCCGCCGGATTCAGGCCGAGTCGCAATCCACGGCGATCGCGAGCGCGGCACAGAGCTCGCTCATCCGCTCGGGGCTCAGCAGCCCGATGCGCTGCAGGAAGCGGTCCTTGCGAAGCAGCGTCAGCGCGTCGAGCAGCGCGACGCAGTCGCGGTCGACGCCATCCGCGGTACCGAGCCGAACCGCGGTCGGGATATCTCGGATCGTCGTGGTCAGCGGTGCGACCAGCACATCGTTGAGCGCGCGGCCGGCGAAGTCGGGGTGCATGACGACCGCCGGACGCTTCTTGTCCATCTCGGCCAGCCAGATCTCGCCGCGCCGCGGCGACGGGCTACCAGTCAAGGTCGGCCGCTCGCAGGCCCTCGATGCTCAGCTCCGCCCATGCGGCGACCTCTGGTCCCGGAGGCTGGGCCGCATAGCCCGCGGCGAGCTGCGCGTCGATCGCTTCCTCGCGACGGCGGCGCAGCAGCTCGTCAACGGCGGCGCGCAGGACCGCGGCCCGCGAGGCCGACTCGGCGACGGCGAGGGCGTCGAGCTCGCGCAAGCTGTCGTTGTCGAGCTGAAACGCAACCTGTGTGACGTTGCCCATGCATACACCATACAGAACATCATCTACCCGGTTGGAGCTCCTGCGTCGCGCTCAGACTCCCGCCGCGCGCCGCGCCTCGGCATGGGCAGCGTCCTCAAGCGTGTCATCGAGCGGCGTAAGCTCCTCAAGGCCGGTCGCGCGGCGGATCAACCAGTCGGCGAACCAGGCGTTCTTGGGCAGCAGCGGGCCGTGCAGGTAGGTGCCGATGACGCCGCCGCGGCGCACGCCCTCGGCGCCCGATCGGCCGGTGTTCCCGTGGCCCTTGAGGACGCGCCCGAGCGGCGTCGCGCCGTCGCTGAGCTGCGTACGGCCGGCGTGGTTCTCAAAGCCAGCGAGCACGCGGGGGGTGGGCGGGTCGGTGTCGTCGAGGGCGACCTCGATCGCCACGTTGCCGATCAGCCGCGGGCCGTCGGAGCGGATCGTCTCCAGGTCGACGAGCCCGAGGCCTCCTATCTCCTCGTCGGCGAGCGCGTAACGGTGGCCGAGCAGCTGGTAGCCGCCGCAGACGCCGAGGATCAGCGCGCCGCGGTCGGCGGCGGCGTGCAGCGCGTCGCGCTTGGTCTGCACGAGGTCCAGCGCGCAGAGGCGCTGGTCGCGGTCCTGGCCGCCGCCGAGGTAGAACAGGTCGTGCGCGGCGGGGTCGACGGCGTCACCCATCCCCGCGGCGGTCAGCTCGAACCCGATCCCGCGCCAGCGGCAGCGGCGCTCGAGCATGAGCAGGTTGCCGCGGTCGGCGTAGATGTTCATGACGTCGGGATACAGCGCGCAGACGCGCAGCGTGGGGGACGGCTCAGCCACGCAGCATCACCACGGCCGTGCCGACGTGCTCCTCGGTGGCTTCGACGATCCGGCCCGGCAGGATCTGGAGGCCGGCGGCGCGGCCCTCGGCCTCGACCAGCTCCAGCGTGATCCGATCCAGCGCGAGCACGTCTTCGCTGGCGCTGCGCGTCCCGTCGGCGCGCACGATCGTCCGGATGCGCTCGATCGCGACGCGCTCGCCATGGTCGCGCAGCCCGACCGGCTGGCTGGAGTACAGCGCGCCGTCGAGGAACATCGTGTCGGGCAGCGGCAGCAGGAGGTGCTTGTCGTCGAAGGTCTCCAGCGCGTCGGCGAGCGCGATCGCCACGAGGCCGCGCGGCGCGACATGCGCACGCGCGCAGCGCAGGAAGCCGAGCCGTCCCTCGCGGCCGAGCAGCTGCACGGTCTGCATCGGCGCCATGACGATCGCGAAGTCGCTGCGCCCGAGATCGAAGTCGCCGGCATCGGCGACGACGGTCTGGATGCGCAGCCCCTCGGCGGCGGCACGCTCGGCGAGGGCGGCGAGCAGCTCCGCGTCGTAGTCCAGCGCGACGAGCTCGTGGCCCTGGCGGGCGAGGTCGAGCGTGACGCGCCCGGTGCCCGCTCCGACGTCGAGGATCGGCCCGCCGGCGGCGGCGGCGAGCTCGTGCCACAGCGCCATGTCGGCGTCGTAGCGCGAGCACTCGACGTCGTGCCAGATGACGTGCTCGGGCAAGGCGCTCACGCGAACGACCCCCGCGCGGTGCCGCGCGCGACGAGCAGCTCGCGCAGCGCGAGCATCGCGGTGTAGGTCGGCAGCGCGATCAGGCGTCCCTCGCCGCCGGCCAGCGCCGCGTCGAGGCCGCGCTCGAGGTCGGGCACGACGTGCAGGCGCTCGGGCGCGACGCCGGCGTACTTCAGCCGCAGTGCGAGCTCGGCCGCGCGCGTGCCGCTGCACGTCACCCGCCGCACGCGCGCGGCGATGGCCTCGAAGTCGGCGTCCCAGATCCAGGAGACGTCGCGCCCGTCGGCGATGTTGTCGTTGAGCACCGCGAGTACGTCGTGCTCGCCGGGGTCCAGTGCGACCGTGCGCAGCACCTCGTTGGCGCCGGCGGGGTTCTTGACGAGCAGGATCGCCAGGTCGCGGCCGGCGATCTGCACCGTCTCGGCGCGGCCGAACGCCGCCTGCGTGGACGCCAGGCCCGCGACGATCTCGGCCAGCGGCACGCCGAGCGCCTGGCACAGCGCGGCGGCGCCGAGCGCGTTGTAGACGTTGTAGAGGCCCGGCAGCGGGAGGTCGACGGTCGCGTGCGCGCCGCCGAGATGCAGTTCGAAGCGGGCCGCGCGCGTGCCGTCGAGCGTGACGTCGGTCGCGTAGACGTCGGGCGCTGGCCGGCGCGCGTCGCCGTTGGGGCAGTGGTAGCGGCCGAGGTGGCCCATGTAGACGGCGTCATACGTCAGCCGCGCGCCGCAGCGGCGGCAGTGCTTGGAGTCCGACGCGTGCGCCATCCCGGCCAGCGCGACGGCGTCGTCCTGCACGCCGAAGTACGTCACGCTGCCGTCCTGGCGCGCGCGGCCGAGGTCGGCGACGAGCGGGTCGTCGGCGTTGAGCACGAGCTGGCTCGCCGGCGCGGCGGCGACGGTCGCCGCCCAGCGGTCGGCGATCGTCTCAAGCTCCCCGTAGCGATCGAGCTGGTCGCGAAACAGGTTGGCCAGCAGCAGCGCGCGCGGCGCGAGCTGCGCCACCACCTGGTCCAGCCAGAACTCGTCGACCTCGAACAGCCCGGCGTCGCCGTCGATCCCGTCCGCGCCGCGGGCGGCACCGAGCAGGACGCTCGCCACGCCGCCGGCCATGTTTGCCCCGGCGCGGTTGTGCACGAGGCGAGTGCCCGAGCGCTCGAGGATCGCGGCGACCATCGCGGCCGTGGTCGTCTTTCCATTCGTCGCCGAGATCACCGCGCTGCCCTGCGGCAGGCGGCCGGCGAGCGCGCCGATCGCGTCCGGCTGCATGCGCATGAGCAGCTTCCCGGGCAGGCTCGTCGCGCCGCGACCGCTGCGGCGCAGCAGCGCCCCGGCCGTGCGCGCGACGGCGATCTTCGCGCCGAGCATCACGCCGCCACCAGCACGCGTACGGCGTGGGGGAAGACGCGGATCGTCAGCGGCGTGTCGCCGATCGGGTCGCCGTCGGCGTAGACGGTGAACGGGCGGTCGGCGTCGACGTGCAGCTCCTGCGCACGCAGGACGCGCACGGCGGGATGGTCGATGTGCGCGCCCTTGAACACGCGCGGCAGGTTCCTCAGGAAGCCGGGTTTGGAGTGCGCGGCGATGAGGACGATGTCGAGCAGGCCATCGTCGAGTGATGCGCCGGGCGCGATCAGCATCCCGCCGCCGTAGTAGCCCGAGTTGCAGGCCGCCACGGAATAGCCGTGATGGGTGACCGGCGCGCCTTCGACGAGCAGCGCGAACGTGGCCGGCCGCCAGGCGGCCAGCGCGCGCAGCGCGCCGTAGACGTAGACAAGGCGCCCGAGCCGCGACGGCGCGGCGTTGGCGATCCGGTTGGCATCGGAGTCAATCCCCAGCGAGGCGATCCCGATGAACGAGCGCCCGTCGACATCACCGATGTCGAGGTCGCGCTCCACGCCGCCGGCGACGATCGCGCAGGCGTCCTCGAGCCGGTGCGGGATCGCGAGCATCCTCGCGGTGTCGTTGCCGCGCCCGCCCGGCAGGATCCCCAGCAGCGCGCCGGGGACGTCGCGCAGCGCGCCGACGACGCAGCCGATCAACCCGTCGCCGCTGAGCGTGACCGTCGCCTCGCCGGCCTCCGCCGCAGCGCGCGCGAGCTCGCAGCCGTGCTCCAGCGAGCGCGTCAGCTCGGTGTGAAAGTGCACGCCGAGCTCGGTCAGCGCGCGCTCGGCGCGCGGCAGGACACGCGCCGCGCGGCCGCCCCCGGCGGACGGGTTGCACAGCAGCGCCACGTCGCGGTCCAGCCCGACGCTCACCTCACGGTCCCAGCACGAGCGTCTGGAGGCGCTCGGCGATCGCCACCGGACGAGGGTCGGTCGCCGCCTCCGCGGTCGCGCGATCCGACGCTCCGGTGAGCACGACCGCGCCGTCGATGCCGGCGTTGTGGGCGGCGCCGAGGTCGGCGTCGACGCGATCGCCGACCATCAGCGCGCGGCCCGGGCCGAGCCGGTCCAGGGCCGTGTTCACGAGCGCCGGCTCGGGCTTGCCGATCGTCGGCATGCTGCGCCCCGAGGCGGTCTCGACGGCGGCGATGATCGCCCCCGAGCCCGGCCATAGCCCGTCGGCATTGGGGAACGTCGCGTCGCGGTTGGATCCGATCACGAACGCGCCTCGCAGCGCGGCCTGCGTCGCCTCGCGCAGCTCGGCGTAGTGGAACTCGGGGTGGAAGGCGACGACGACCGCGTCCGCGCGGCTGGCGAACGCCGTGCCGTTGACGATCCGCAGGCCGGCCGACTCGACGCAGCGATGCAGCGCGGGCGAGCCGATGACGACCGCCGAGCCGCCGGTGAAGCGCTCGGCGAGCACGAACTGCAGCGCGCCGCCGATCGTGACGACCTCCTCCAGCGAGGCCTGGAAGCCCAGCCGCCAGAGCTTGCGCACATACTCCTCGGTCGACAGCTGCGAGTCGTTGGTGACGAACGCGACGCCCTTGCCGGCGCCGCGCAGGGCCGCGACCGCGTCAACGGCGCCGGGCGTCGGCTCGTCGCCGAGCCAGACGCAGCCGTCGAGATCGAGCAGGATGTGGTCGTAGGCGGCGACGAGCGGGGTGAGCGGCACGCGGGAAGTTTGACCGCTGCGCCGTCCGCAGACCTCCGCGGCCTCGGCCCGGCGACTTCGCGGACGCAAATCACTACGCTCCGCGCCGTGCGACGCGTGGCCGTTCTCTTGGCGATCCTGCTGGCGCCGGCGCTGGTGGCCTGCGGCAAGGACAACCCCGTGACGGGCGACGACGAGACGCGGGCCGCGACAACGACGGCGACAACGACGGCGACGGCGACAACGACGGCGACGACGACAACGACGACGGCCGCGGCGGAGCCGGGGGTGCGGCCGCGCAGCACCCGCGACGGCTGCAAGGCCGTCCCGCCGCCGGAGCCGGCGACGGACCCCGACCGCCGCCCCTCGCGCCAGCGCCTCAGCGCCAATCGCATCTACACGCTCGTCATGCGCACGAACTGCGGCACGATGCGCATCCGGCTGTCGTCGATCACGTGGCCGAAGACGACGTCTTCGTTCGCGGGCCTCGTGCGCGGCAAGTTCTTCGACGGGCTGACCTTCCACCGGATCGCCAAGCCGGGCGGCAACGACTACGTCATCCAGGGCGGCGACCCGCTCGGCACCGGCAACGGCGGCCCCGGCTACAGCGTCTTCGAGACGCCGCCGAGCACGACGAAGTACCCCCGCTACACCGTCGCGATGGCGAAATCGCAGGACGAGCGACCGGGTACGTCGGGCAGCCAGTTCTTCATCGTGACGGCGAAGGTCGCGCCGATCCCGGCTGAGTACGCGGTCCTTGGCAAGGTGACCGAGGGGCAGAAGGTCGTGCGCCGCATCGCCCGCGTCGCCACCGATCCGGCGACCGAGATGCCGCTGGACCCGGTCGTGATCAGCTCGGCGCGGCTGAGCTCGACCCCGCGGTAGGCGCCCGCCACGCGGCCGGGCGACGGATGGCGGTTTCGGGGCGGATATAGCCCCCAAGTCGCCATGCACGGCGCAGATCGTCAGAACAGCGACGCCTGCTCGGGCGGGTCGAGGCAGTCGGGCGCGTCGTGTCGGGCGTCGTTGACGTTGCGGCTGACCGGCCGGTAGTCCAGGTCCGGGACGGCCCCGGGCTCCAGCAGCGCGTGCAGCGCGCCCGCCGGCGTTGCGGGATCGATCCAGGCGCCCTCGGCCGCGGGGTGCAGGATCACCGGCATGCGGTCATGCAGGGCGCGCACCGGCTCGGCTGCGGCGGTCGTGACGATCGTGCACGACCGCAGCGGCTCGACGTCGCGCGCCGTGCCCTTGGGCCGCCACGACGCCCACAGCCCGGCGAACGCGAACGGCGCCCCGTCCGCGCGCGTGATCCAGTGCGGCACGCCGCCGGACCACTCAAAGAAGCCGTCGGCGACGATCAGGCAGCGGCGGCGCTGGAAGGCGTCACGGTAGGCGGGCCGCTCGGCGACGGTCTCGGCGCGGGCATTGATCGTCTTCGCCGCGAGTTCGCGCGGATCGGACGCCCAGTGCGGCACGAGCCCCCAGCGCAGCAGCGTGCCAGCTGGGGCGGCATCCGGGCGCTGGACGACGGCCAGCACGTCGTCGCCCGGAGCGACGTTGTAGCGCCGGCGCAACTGCACCGTCTCGGGGAGTGGCCAGCGTGTGCGCAGTTGGCCGAGGTCGGGCGTCGCGAGCGTGTAGCGCCCGCACATCGGCGTCAGCCCGCCCGCGCGGCCCGGGCTTTCTCGCGGGCTGCCTTCTGCTTGCGCTTGCCGACGAACGCCAGCACCGCGAGCGCGACGATGACGATGACCGCGCCGAAGCCGAAGGCACCGAACGCCGAGCTGCCGCCGAAGGGCAGCAGCAGGAGCTTGGCGACCGCGAAGCCGATTGCCATCAGCGCGACCACCATGGCGAGGATCAGCAGCCCGCCGCGGATCCGCAGCAGCCGGCTGGCGCCCTGCGGCGGCGAGATCAGGCCCATGAGTCGCAGGACGAAGAGCTGGCGGTTGGACGGAGCCTGCTGGCCGAGCTTCTCGACGGCCGCCTTGAGATCGTCCGGACGGCGCTCGGCGAGCGCGAGCGAGGCCTCGGCCATCCGCCGCAGCTGCATGCGCTCCTGCGGCCGGGCGGCCGCGATCGACTTGCGGAAATGCTCGCGCGCGGTCTGCGCGTCGTAGCGCTCGGCGGCCCGCGCGCCGAGGATCGCCTGGGCGGCGGCACGGAACTTCGTCTCGCTCATCAGCTCGTCGTCTGAGCGCTCCTCGAGCTGTGACATCGCGGCCAGCGCGCTCTTCTGCTCGATCCTGACCTGCCGCTGCTTCGCCATGGGCAGAGTGTATGTCGGCGCGCACCCGGAGCCACGTTCCGCGTAACCTCGGCACTCATGCACCGCATCGCCGTCCTCGCCGCCATCCTCGTGCTGTGCGTCATCCCCGCAGGCGTCGCGCAGGCCCAGTTCGGGGCGCCCAACGCGCCCAGCGAGCTCAGCAAGCCGCCACCGCCGCCGCCTCAGGACGCCGAGGCGTTCGACGACGGCGGGCTGAGCACGCTTCAGATCGTGCTGATCTTCGGTGGCGCGGCCGTCGCGCTCGCCCTGATCGCGTTCGTCATCGTGCGCGACGCGCGCCGGGTGGCGCCCGCCGACGAGCGGCCAAAGCGTGACGGCGGCAGCGGCGCGCGGTCCGGCGGCAGCGGAGGACCGGCGAAGAACGCCAGCATGAGCGAGATCCGCGCGCGCGAGCGCCAGCAGGCCAAGCGCGCGAAGTCCAAGGCCAAGCAGGTGCGCCAGCAGCGCAAGCGCAACCGGCCTCGCTGACCGGACCTCGCGCCAACCT
>JBBSQG010000027.1:0-14852 GCA_038258125.1 Solirubrobacterales bacterium | reverse complement strand
GCCGACGACCGCCGCCGACGTCCGGCGCCGCCTGGCCGCCTGAGGAGCGCCTACCCGAGCTCGAGCTGGCCCGCGTACGGCCCGCGCCCGCACAGGCACGCCGCGCCGCAGCGCGCGCCGAGCTCGATCGCCTGCGGCAGCTCCATCCCGGCGCCCAGGCCGAACGCCAGCGCGGCGGCGAACGAGTCGCCGCAGCCATAGGCGTCGACCGGCCGCCCAGGCAGCGGCGCGGCGGCCCACGAGCCCGACGTCTCGCCCGTCCACGATCCGCCTTGCTCACCGCGCGTGCTGACGACCCAGCGCGGCGGCGGGTCGAGCATGCCCGGCTCGTAGCGCTCGCCGGGATCGGAGGCACTGTGCACGAGCACGTCGAGCGCGACACCCGACTCGGCCAGCGCGCCGATCGCCCGCGGGGTCGCGACGAGCACCCGCGCCGCCCGCGCGGCGCGCACCGCGTCCGCATCCCCGCCCGTCAGGTAGAGCCCGTCCAGCGCGGCCAGCCGCTCCCACGGCAGCGGGTCGGCGGCGACGGGCACGATCCGCTCGCCGAGCACGGTGATCGTGCGCTCGCCGCCGTCGTCGAGATAGGTGAACGCGCGCCGCTGCGGCGCCGCGCGGGCGGCCGCGAACAGCTCGACGTCGAAGCGCTCGCGCAGCTGCTGCGCCACGCTGCCGGCGGCCGCGTCGTTGCCCAGCGCGGTCAGAAACAGCGCCGAGCCGGCCAGCTTGCGCAGCTGCACGGCGGCGACCGCGCCGCCGCCGGCTGGCTCGGCGAAGAGCTCGCGGGCGTGCACGATCTCGCCGGCCTGCGGCACCCGCGCGACGACCGCGAACTGCACCCACTCGACGTGGCCGACGACGCCAACCCTGGTCATCCGAGCCGGCTCAGCCGCCGCCGGAGGAACCCAGGCGCCCGCCGGGCTGGGCCTCGCGCACCTGCGGGAAGCGGCTCGCCGTGCCCTCGAAGGGCACAACGCCCTGGACCTTGCAGCCGGGCGTGTTCGTCGGGCCCTTCTCGCCGGAGTTGTCGCAGTCAAAGCTCGGTGCGATGAAGGTGCTCGGGTCGCGTCGGGCGTCGGGCTTGAGGTACGCGTTGCCGCGGTTGGTCTTCGTGCGCGACAGCGGCGCCGGCAGCGACTCCGCCCCGGTCATGATGATCTGCGGCAGCACATGGCCGTTGCTCTTGGAGCCCGGCACCGTCGCACGGATGCCGCCGAGCGTCGACGGCGCGATGGCGAGGAAGTCCGACAGCTTCGTCTGGTTGTACTCCAGGTAGCGCAGCAACGGGTTGAGCTGCTGCAGGAACGGCCCCGCCGAGGCGAGCGTGGGATCGAGGCCGCGCAGGATGCGCGAGAGCGCCGGCAGCCCGTCGTCGCCGGCGGTGATGAGCGGGTCGATGTTGTCGAACAGGTTCTGCAGGTCGGGCGACAGGCGGCGCAGCGAGACGAGCGTCGGCGCCGTGTCGTCGAGCACCGGATCGAGGTCGCGGATGAGCGGCTCGGTGTTGACCGCGAACGTCCGCACGCGCGCCAGCGTCGCCTTCGTCTCGTCCAGGAACGTCGGCAGGATCTGGATCGAGGTGGCGAGCGCCTCGCGCCGGCGCGACAGCTCGTCGAAGAGCTCGTCGTTGCGCAGCACGAGCGTGCGCAGCGCGTTCTCGTCGGCGGTGATCTCCTCAAACGTCTTGCCGGTGTTCTTGACGAGATCGCGCAGCGCGGCGCGGCGGTCGTCGAGCACGTCGGCGACGCTCTGAAAGTTCTCGACGAAGACCGGCAGGTTGCCGAGCGCGTCGCTCAGGTCGCGCCCGCGGCCCGCGCCGGCCTGCGCGGCGCTCGCCTGCCACTCGCGAAACGCCTCGCGCGTCGGCTTGTCGAAGATCGAGAACAGCTCGTCGAACTCGACCGCCGCCTTGACCTGGCCGTCGGCGAGGCGCCCGTCCTCCTCGAGGTCGGGCGCGCTGCGGCTGCCGGTCGTGACCTCGACGTAGGTCTCGCCGAGCAGAGTCTTCTGGCGCAGGATCGCGCGCGCGTCGGCCTTCATCGGCGCGTACCTGGCATCGAGCTCGATCGTCGCGAGCAGCTTGTTGCCGCCCGGCGCGAGCTGCTTGGAGACGACGCGGCCGATCTTCACCCCCGCCGTGCGCCCGTCGGATTGCTCGGCGAGCGTCGCCGCGTCGGTGAAGGCGACCTGGACGCGGTAGCCCTGCGGCTTGAGCGGGATCGCGCCGCCGAAGGCCAGCCACAGGAACAGCAGCAGGCCGAAGCACGTCAGCGCGAAGCCGGCGATGACGACGAGCTTTCCGGGGGTCGGGCCTTCGGTGTTCATGTCCTCATCCGCCGTTGGCGCGCAGCGAGCGCCGGACGCTCAGCGAGCGGGTCGATGGGTTCTTGCAGACGGTGGCCAGCAGCGGCGAGAGCCCGAGCGCGAACTCCACCTGCGGGAAGTCGTTGACGAGGCTCGTCAGCGTCGTGCACGTACCGGTGAGGAAGATCGGACGCATCGGGCCGTTGGCGTCGTCGACGCTCTGCAGGTTCGTCGTCTGGTGCGCCAGCCAGGCGAGGTGGAACAGGTAGCCCTCGTCCCTGCCGGTCTCTTCCGGGGCCTCGCGGCCGTTCGCGTTGTAGCCGAGCATGTTGCCGAGGTCGTTGAGCACCTTCGTGCTGCGATCGAGCTCGGGGAACGTGCGGCCCAGGCCGCGCGCGGCTGGGGCGAGGTCCTTGGCCAGCGGCACGGCCTTGCGGACGAACGGCCGGATCTTCGTCCGCACGATCGGCGTCGCCTCGCGGGCGAACGGGCTCACCGCCGCGTTGACCGTCTCGAGCTCGCGCACCGCCGGCAGCAGCGCGCGCGTCGTCGGGCCGAGCTCGTCGGCGAACGGCGTGACGGCGTTCAGCGTCGCGGTCGCCGTCTGCAGCGTGGAGGGCAGGGCGCCGACCGCTTCGCGCAGGGCGGCGTCCTCGGAGGCGAGCGCGCGCAGCGTGCCCGAGGCGCCGCGCACGAGCCGGGTCAGATCCTGCGGGCGCGTTGCGAGCTCGCCGTTGACCTGCGACAGCGACGTGACCAGGCGCCGCAGCGCGATGCGCTCCTTGGACACCTCGTGGTTGACGCGGCCGAGGTCGCGCACGGTCGGGCCGTAGCGCTTGAGCACCTCGGCGAGCGTGCCGCCCTTGTCGCGCAGGCCCTCACCGGCGCCGTTGACGAGCAGCGTGAGGTAGTCGCGCGTGCGGGCGTCGAGCTCGGAGAGGATCTCGTCGAGGTCGACGTCGGTCAGCGAGCTGCCGATCGGAATCGTGAAGCCCGCCTTCACCGGATCGCCCAGCTTGCCGGGGAAGACCTGGACGTACATGTCCTTCAGCCCGGTGCGCGGGCGCAGCTGCGCGGTGGCGTCGCTGTGGATGAGGTCGGCGTACTCGCGATCGATGTCCAGGCCGACGAGCGCGCGCCCTTCCCTGAGCTTGACTTCGGCGATGTCGCCGATCCGCACGCCCGCGACCTGCACCGTCTGGCCCTGGCCCGGGGTCACGGCCTGTGCGGTGTCGAGCTCGACGTTGATCCGCATCGGCGAGTCCTCGACGAGCGGGAAGCGCAGCCGCTGCTGGTCGAGGATGTAGCCGCCGACGACGACCGCGATCACCACGAGCACGAGGATCGAGACGAACGGCAGCAGGTTCTTGCGGATCACGCGGGTCATCGCCGGCCGAGCTCCTTGACGGCGCGCGCGAGTTGGGCGCTGAGCCCGTTGCGGGCCGCGATCTTGCGGATCTCGTCGAGGGTGATCGCGCGGTCGAGCACCTTGACGTCGGACCCCTTGGCCTTCAGCTCCTTGCGCAGGACGGCGACAGCGGCCGCCTGGACCTTGGACTCGCGCGTGCGCGACGCCGCGACGTTCGTCGGCACCACCGGCGGCGGGCCCTTGGGGCTCGAGCGCAGGTCCGGCGGCTCCTGCGTCTCGCAGGGGACGTCGGGCTTCAGCGGCGGGCGGTTGCGGATCGGCGGCGGGTTGTTGCCGACGATCGGCTCGGCGACGCTGCCGAACAGGCCGTTGCCGAGATTGAGCGTCTCGGCGCCGCCGGTGCCGAGGACCTTGAAGTACGGGCCGTTGGCGTCGAACGAGCGGCTCTCGCCGGCGAGGCCGGGCAGGAACTTCGCGAAGTCCTGGTAGACCGGCCCGTGCGTCGGGAACGCCTCGTCCTGGATCTGGTCGTCGCCGAGCGGGACGATCACGTTCGTCGTGCAGCTCGCCAGCGCGCGCAGCTCGCTGAGCACCGAGACGCCGGTCTTGGCGACCTGGGCCAGCGGCGGGGTCGCCGAGCGCAGGTTGCGCGCCAGCGTGCCCAGCTCGCGGTCCTGGACGAGGCCGCGCAGCTGCTTGACGAGCGGCAGCGTGGCATCGACGGTCGGGCCGAGCGAACGCACGCCGGGCCGGGCGTCGCGTGCGAAGCGCTGCACGTCGGGGAACGCCGCGTTGAGCGCGTCCAACGCGGGCGTCGCGGCGCGCAGCGTGCGCGGCAGCTCGCCGACGGCGCTCGTCAGGGCGTTCTCGCGATCGGCCAGTGCGCCCGCGGTCGCGTTGAAGTCGCTGATCAGCGCGGTCAGGCGGCGCGGCTGGTTGAGCGCCGCGTTCGTCGCGCCGGCGTCACGGACGAGCCCTGAGAGGTCGCGGGGGCGCTTGCCGAGCAGCGCCTGGGCGACGATGGCGGTGAACTTGTAGGCGGCCGGCTGGTAGGGCAGCGACTGGTTGAAGGCGCGCGCACCGCCGGCGTCCTGCGCCTTGCCGACCTGCGTGAAGACCTCGCGCAGGTCGTTGCGGGTGTCGCTGCGCAGGGCGGACAGGACCTGGTCGAACTGGACCGGATTGGCGGTCCGATCGACGCCGATCGTCGCCCCGTCGTCGAGCTCGCCGGCGCGCGGGGTGCCGGGCGACAGATCGACGAAGAAGTTGCCCTCCAGGAAGATCCGCGGGCGGATCTTCGCGCTCGCGTTCTCGTACAGCGGCAGGCCGTTGTCGCCGACCGCGAGGGTCAGCGTCGCCGAGCGGGCACCGGGACGCGTCGTCTCGACGCCGCTCACCTTGCCGACCTCGACCCCGGCGATCCGCACCGGCGAGCCCGTGTTGATCCCGCTGGAGTCCCGGAAGGCCGCCTTGACCTCGTAGGGGTTGTTGATGAGCGGGACGTCCTTCGTGAAGGCGAGGTACGTCCCCACGAGCGCGACAAGGATCACGGCGAGGCCGACGACAAAGGCGCTGGGGCCGCGGTTGCGCCTCATGGCAGGACCGGCGGCGCGATGCCGTTGGGCTCGGAGGAGTAGGTCTGGCCTGCGGGGATCCGGGCGCGGCCCTTGAACGTCGGGCCCTGGGCGCCGGGGGTGCGCGTGTCGAGGACGTAGTTCTTGTCCTGCGGGAAGCCGGTCGCCAGGCGCTTGAGGTAGCCGCGCTGGCCGGCCTCGCAGTCGGCGCTGCCGTCCGGTGCGACCGCGGCGTTGTAGAGCTGGTCGTGGAACTCGACGGCATCGCCGAACAGCGCGTGCTGGACGGGGTCGATGTGGTCCTGGTTGGCCGGCTCGGTCGCGCCGAAGGACAGCAGCGAGTTCTCCTGCTCGATCGGTGCCAGCTTGACCTGCACGCGCTGGATCGTGCCGGTCGCGTCCTCGTCGGAGATGTGGTCGGCGAGGAATGTCCAGAAGTACGTGAAGTAGTTGCAGACCGTCACGTGCGGCCCGACCCAGCGCAGCGTCGGGTTGAGCGTGCGCATCGTGTCGGTCAGGCCGGCGATCGTGATGTCGGTCGTCGGCGACTTGGCGAGGTCGCGCAGTGCCCGCAGGCTGCCCTCGAGATCCTCGGTGACCTGCGGCGTGCGGCGCAGGACCGGCGTGCCGGCGGCGAGCGCGCGGTTGACCGCGGGCAGGCTCGCGCGCAGCTCGCGGGCCGTCCCCTGCACCTCGTCGGAGATGCCCGCCAGGCGGGTGAGGAACGGGCGCGTCCGGGGCAGCGCCTCGATCCCCGTCTGCAGCGTCCCCGGCGAGCGCGCGATCGCGTCCTGCAGCGCTCCGGGATCGCGCGACAGCGCCTCGAAGGTGTCCGCCATCCCCGTGAAGCCGCGCGCGAGCGGGCTGGCGACGGGCGCGAGGATCCGCGTCACGTCGCCGGTCTCTCCGATCAGGCGCACGAGCCGGTTGTCGGGGTTTGACAGCGTGCGCATGACCGGCGCGAGGTCGCCGAGCAGCTGCGGCGCGGCGTCGAGCGTGCGGTTGAGCGCCGTGCCGCGGCCGGCCAGCGCGGTGCCGAAGTAGTCGAGGTTGCGGTCGACGTTCTCTCGCGTGCGCTCGTCGAAGATCGAGAAGAAGTCGTCGAGCTCGGGGCCGACGGCGCCCGCGCGCGTCGCGATCGTCGCGCCCTCGGGCAGCTCCCGGCCCGATGTGCCGCGCACGAGCTCGACGTACTTCAGGCCGAGCGCCGAGCGCGGGCGGATGCGGACCGTCGAGTCGGCCGGCACCGGCGCGGCGGAGGTGTCGAGCTTGAGCGTCAGCTGGGCGCCTCGGGGGGCGTTCGGCACCGGCTCGATCCTCGCCACCTGGCCGACGCGGAAGCCGCCCTCGCGGACCTCGTTGCCGACGACGAGGCGGGCGGCGTTCGGCGTGTCCACCTTCAGCTCGAAGACGGGGACGAACGGCAGGCCACGGTTGGCCTGATAGGCGAGCAGGACCGCGACGACGATGACGAGCACGGTGACCGCCCCGACGAAGGCGGGGTTGGTGGCGACGGACGGCGGGCGGCGGCCTCTCATGGCCCCAGCAGGTAGTCGAGGAGGTTGCGCTCGCTGTCGGCGCCCGACGAGCGCGAGCGGTTCTTGGGCTGCAGCCCGGATGGGAGCTTGTCGGTGATGTCTGGCGGCAGCAGCTTGTCGAGCAGATCGCGCGGGTCGAGCTTTGACGACGGAGGCGGCGGCGGAGGCGGGGCAGGCGCGCTACCAGGCTGCGACGGCGCCGGTTGCGTCGCGGGTGCGTCCTCGGCGCGCTGGTTCTGGGACGACGCCTTGGGCCTGTTCGGCGTCGTGCGGGCGACGGCCCCCGTGGTCACGCCCGGCTGCGTCGGCCCGAGCCACTGCTTGCAGTGCGCCGTGCGCTCCGGGTTCTCGACCGCCGTCTGCGCGTTGGTGTACTGCGAGCACTCGTTGAGCAGGATGTTGAGCTTCAGCAGGAAGCCCTTGGAGTCGTAGATGTTGATCGCCTGCGACTGGACGAAGAAGTACTGCAGCAGCGCCTCGATGCCAGTGAAGCCGGCGCCGGTCGGGCTGAGCTTGTTCGGCTCGACGGCGCGGCCGCGGTCGTTGATGTCTTCCAGCACGAAGCGCAGGTTGCGCATCGGCTCGGTGCTCGCCGTGCCGAGCGAGCGCAGCTGCTTGACCGTCGAGCGCGCCGCGGCCACCGCGGTGATGCCGGTGTCCGACGCGCGGCCGAGTCCGCGCACTGCGGGCCGCGCGGAGTCCGCGAACGGGCCCAGGCGCTTGAGGAGCTCGGTCAGGTCGGGGGCGGCGAGGCGCAGGTCGCGCAGCGCCGGGGTCTGCACGCGCGCGGTCGTGCCGAGCTCGGCGAGCGTCGGGCGCAGCTCGCGCAAGAAGCCCGGCAGCTTGTGGACGGTCGCGGCGAGCGCGCTGGCGCGGCTGGCCGAGGCCTGCGTCGTGTCGCCCGCCTCGCGCACGAAGCGCGCCACGTCACGGCGGTTGCGCGCGATGCCGTGCAGGACGGTGTCGGCGTCGCGCGTGAGCTGGCGCAAGGTCTTGCGGTTGGCATTGAGGATGCTCAAAACCTTGTCGGTCTCGCGCAGGGCGGGGACCGCGCGGCGCAGCGTCGCCTGCAGGTCCTCGCCGCGCGCGGTGAGGCCGATCCCGAGCTCGCTGAGGATGAGCCCGAAGCGCTCGCGGGCCGGCCGGCGCAGGATGTCGAGGACGAGGTCGGGCGGGATCGTCCCGGCGGTCTGCTGGACGGGAATTGTGTCTGGCGCCGGACCGGGCTTGGTCCCCGGATCGCAGTCCAGGTAGTACTCGCCGATCAGCGACTGCGGCTTGACCTCGCAGAAGACGTCGGCGCGAAACCCGGCGAAGCTCGGCTTGGTGACGACGATCGTGGCGAGCGCGCGCGACGTCCGGCGCTGGATGCCGAGCTTGCCCACCTTGCCGATGACGACGCCCGAGGAACGCAGATCTGAGCCCTCGGTGAGGCCGAAGGCGTTGTCGAGGACGACGGTGTAGCGCTGCTCGTCGGCGGCGCCGGCCGCGCCGGCGCTGAGCAGCACGGCGGCGGTCAGCGCGGCGGCGAGCACGAGCGTGATCGCCAGCGCCGGGCGGATGCGGACGCCGATGCGCAGCCGGAGGCTCATGGGCCGATCGGCACCTGGCTGGCGTCGCAGTTGAAGTCCGGCGACGGCTTGTAGGGGTTCGCGCCGTCCGGCGCGCGGCGCTCGATCGAGCCCGGGCAGCGGTTGTTGCGGCCCGTGTGAGTGCCGGCGGCGAGGATCAGGGTGCGCAGCTCGGCGGGGATCGGCAACGCGTTGAGCAGCGGTCCGAGCGTGAAGCCGTTGAGCGCCAGGCCGGCGCGCGAGAAGTTGCCCATCGCGTCATAGGCACCCGTCGTCGAGAAGTCATCGAACCAGCCGACGAGATCGGGCGCGTAGGGGCGCAGGAAGGCGACCTGCTTCGTGATCCCCTCCAGCGCCTTGATCGTCGTCGGGAACGCGCCCGGCCGGTCAGCGCCGTTGCGCTGCGCGGTCTGATTGGCGATCCGGTCCAGCGCCGGCTGGCGGCGCAGCAGCTCGACGAGGTCGTTGTCGGCGCCCGGCTTGCGGACCGTCTGTGAGAGCTCGCGCACGGCCGGCCGCGCGTCGCGCGCGAACGGGCGCACCTCGGAGAGCAGCGGAATCAGCTTGTCGCGGACGATCGGCTTGGCGTCGTCTACGAGCGGGTCGAGGTCGTCGAGCGCTGCGCGCAGGTTGACGAACGTCGTGTTCGCCTTGCGCATGACGTTCGGCAGCAGGCCGACGGACTCGCCGAGCGCCTCGCCGTTGGAGGTCAGCGCGGAGGTCGTCTTCGCGAGGTTGCGGGTCAGGTCGCCGAGCACGCCGTCGCGCGCGGAGATGTCGGTCACCAGCCGCGAGGTCTCGACGATGAAGCGCTCGAAGTCCGGCGTGCTGCGGTTCAGCTCGGCGAACAGGCGCGCTGACGAGGACAGTGCCGGGTTGAGGTAGCGCAGGGCGGCGTTGGCCTCCTCCTCGTGGCCGGCCTGAAAGTCGCGCAGGAACTCGACGCTCTTCTGCACGCCCTCGCGCGCGTCGGGATCGAACGTGTCGAAGATCTGGTCGAGGTCGACCGCCGCCGCGGTGTCCTCGGTCGGCACGCGCCCGCCGTCGGGGATGTCGGCGCCGCCGGCGCCGCCGAGCTGCAGGTCGACGTAGCGGTTGGCGACGCCCGACAGCGACGTCTGGCGGATGATCGCGCGGGTGCCGCGGCGCAGCGGGTGGTAGCCGTCGGCGTCGATGTTCAGGGTGATCTGCGCCTTGCCGTCGTCGGTCAGCGCGATCTCGCCGACCGTGCCGATCGCGACGCCGCTGACCTTCACGGCGTTGCCCTTGACGAGCTGGCTGGCCGTCGTGAAGTCGGCCTTGACCGAGTAGGCGCTGCCGCCGGCGAAGACGAACACGAGCGCGACGACGATCACCGTCGCGAGTGCCGCGACCGCCACGAAGACCGGCCCTCTCCCCTCCCTAGGAAGCACTAGGACTTCATCCTGCCAGGGTCGACGGCGCGGGGCGTCGGGTTGAGGCGATTCTCACAAGACCAATGTTGCTCCATGGGCGCGTAGCCAGCGGCGGTGCACGTCGTAGTCGGGGCAGTGCCGACGCACCAGTTCCCAGAAGTTCGGCGAGTGGTCCATCACGCGCAGGTGGCAGGCCTCGTGCCAGACGACGTAGTCGAGCACCGCCTCGGGCGCGAGCAGTAGGCGCCAGTTGAAGCTCATCGCGCCGCTCGTCGAGCACGATCCCCAGCGCGTGCGCTGCCCACGGATCGTGAGCTTGGCGTACGACGCGCCGAGCTCGTTTGCCGCGCGATCCAGGCGGGGCGCGATCTCCTTCGCAGCGGCGCGCCGATACCAGCGCTCGATCGCCGCGGCGGCCCGATCGGCCTCAGCGGGCACGAGCAGCGTGTCGCCCGTGCGGTGCGGGCGCGTACGGCCGGGCTCCGAACGCACACGCAGCTGTGTGCCGCGGTACGGGAGCGTCTCGCCGCGCGCGGCGATCGGCGCGGGGCCCGCGCCGGCGGCGTGCAGCCGGCGCTCGATCCACGGGCGCAGCTCGGCGATCGCCGCCGGCGCAGCGCTGGCCGGGCTGTGTCGCGGCAGCACGACCTCGACCGTTCCGGTGGCATCGACGGTCACGCGCACACGGCGGGCGCGGTCGGAGCGCCGGATGCGATAGGCGAGTTCCTGTGGCACGACGGACGACATAATGGCTGGCGTGGAGGCCAGATCGATCGTCGTGCTGCCGCCCGGCGTCCGGGCGCCGTTCGAGGTCTATGTCAACGGCGTGCGCCAGGAGCTCGGCAGCGACTACGTCATCGACGAGGGCCGTCTGCTGTTTGACCGCGAGCTGAAGAAGGAGGGCAAGCTCGGGGCCTGGCGCTGGTTTCTCGGCGCCTGGGGCGTGGGCACGTACCGCCAGAACGACTCGGTCGACGTCAGCTACGAGCGCAAGGGGCATCCGATGCTCGTCCAGGGCTTGGACATCTCGCCGCCGGAGTAGCGGTACTCCGGCGCTGCCATCTTCATGTTCGTGTGGCAGATTTCTCCCCGTGGCGGGGAGAGATCTGCCACACGATGGCACCGGATGGCTGACGTCACCCGTCCGGACGCACAAGGCGACGGCGCCGGGGGCCGACGGCTACCCGAGCGCCCAGCGCTCGGTGTCCTCGCCCGCGACCTTGACGACGCTGCCGGTCACCTCGAGGTGGCGCAGGTAGGCGAGCACCTCGGGCAGCCACCAGCCCGCCGTCAGCTGCGAGAGCGCCTCGCCGTGCAGCCGCGGCACTACGTCGTAGGCGGTGATCGGGCCGTGCGCGGCGACCGCCCGCCGCACTCGCTCCAGGCGCTCGGCCACCAACGCTCGGTTGGCCTCGATGTGGGCGCGCACGTCGACGAACGTGCGGCCGTGGCCGGCCAGGGCTAGGCGCGCGTCAAGTGCGTCGATGCGGTCCAGCGAGGCGAGTAGCTCGCCGACGGGGTCCGGCGTCCAGCCGTAGTCGAAGAACAGCGAGACGCGACCGAGCAGGTGGTCGCCCGAGACGAGCATGCGGTGCTCGGGCTGATGCAGGCAGACGTGCGACGGGGCGTGGCCGGGCGTCTCGACGACGGTCCACGGGCCGAGGTCGGTGTCCACGACGACGCCGACGACGAGAGCGCGGTCGGGCTCGACCAACCGGGCGATCCCGCTGCCGCGCTCGCGCGCGGACTCTGACCACGCGCGCAGCGGCTGCAGCGGCACGCCGCTCTGGCGGGCAACCTCGAAGCGGCGGGCCAGGCGAGCCTCGGGGTCCTCGATGCCCGCCCGCATGTGCGTGTCGGCGGGGTGCATCCACAGCTCACAGCCGCTGGCGTCGACGACGCTCGCCGCCTGCCCGTAGTGGTCGGCGTGGGCGTGGGTGCAGACGAGCAGCCGGACATCGGTGAGGGCGAGGCCGACCTGGCCCATCGCGCGCTCGAGCTGGGCGAGCGAGCCTGGCTCGTGCAGCCCGCAGTCAAACAGGACGACGCCGTCGCCGGCGGCGACCGCGTAGGCGTTGCAGTGCGGGATGCCGGGCCAGGGCAGCGGCAGGCGCAGGCGCCAGGCGCCAGGCACGACGCGCTCGCCGCGACCGAGCTCGCGCCGCCTGGTCGTGGAGCTCATGGGCTCAGACCATAGGCCGCCCGCGGCCGGGATCGTGCACGGCCGTGCTCGCTAGGGTTGGAAACCAGAATGGGCAAGCGCAATCGGGGAGCGGGACGGATCTCGGCACCGAGCACCGAGTACCGCGACGCAGACGACAACGTTCTGACGCTGCGCGGCTCGATGTCGGCCCTCACGCGGCGCAAGTACGCCTCGACGCTGCACAACCAGAAGGTGTCGACCGATGACTCCTGGCACCGCGCCGTGGAGTTCCTCTTCGAGCGGCTCGTCGAGCGCTGGGAGGTCTTCGGCGTCCCGACCGAGGGCCAGCAGGGGCTCTTGGCGCGCTTCCGGATCGCCACGCCCGACGAGAAGCGCTGGATTCGCGACGTCCTGCGCGAGCACCTTGCCGCCAACTTCCCCGACGTGGAGGCCCCTTGAGCGCCGAGACCGCCGTGCCCGCCAGCGACATTCCGGAGCGGCTGCTGCTCGGCTCCGGCCCGAGCCCCGTCCCGCCGCGCGTGCTCGCCGCGCTCGCGCAGCCGACGATCGGCCACATGGACCCCGCCTTCGCCGACGTCATGAGCGAGACGATCGACCTCATGCGCCAGGCGTTTGACACCGAGAACCTGGCGACGCTGCCGATCTCCGGGACGGGCAGCGCGGGCATGGAGGCGCTCGTGGCGAACTTCGTCGACCCGGGCGATCGCGTCGTCTGCGGCGTCAACGGGCTGTTCGGCGTGCGGATGGCCGACGAGCTCGCGCGCGCGGGCGCCGACGTCGTCCAGGTCAGCGCCGACTGGGGCCGGGCGATTGCCCCCGAGCAGCTCATCGCGGCGGCGCAGGCCGGGGACACAGCCGCGATCGTCGTCGTCCACGGCGAGACGTCGACCGGCGTCGTGCAGTCGCTGGAGGGACTCGGCGACGCCTGCCGCGAGCGTGACGCGCTGCTGCTGATCGACTGCGTCACGTCGCTCGGCGGCCACCCGCTGCGGCTCGACGAGGCCGGCGTCGACGCCGCGTTCTCCGGCACGCAGAAGTGCCTGAACTGCCCGCCCGGGCTGGCGCCGTTCACGGCCGGCGAGCGCGCCATCGCCAAGCTCAAGGCGCGCGAGAAGCCCGGCCGCTCGTGGTATTTCGATCTCGCCCTCGTGCTCGAGTACTGGAACCCGGCGAGCAGCGGCGGCAGCGCCCGCACGTACCACCACACGGCGCCGATCAACATGATCTACGCGCTGCGCGAGGCGCTGCGGATAGCGGTCGGCGAGGAGTGGCTGCCGACGACCTGGGAGCGCCACCGCCGCGCCCACCATGCCCTGCGCGACGCGCTGGGGGTCTTCGGCTGCGAGCGCCTGGCGCCCGACGGCGAGCAGCTGCACCCGCTGCTGGCCGTGTCGCCGCCCGACGGTGTCGACGAGGCCGCCGTGCGGCGCGGCCTGCTGCTCGAACACGGGATCGAGATCTCCGGCGGCCTCGGCCCGCTGGCTGGCAGGCTTTGGCGGATCGGGGTCATGGGCATGGGTGCCGAGCGCGAGCCCCAGGAGCGCCTCGTAGGCGCGCTCGCGCAGCTGCTCGACGCCGACCCAGCCGAGCCGCTCGCCGCGCTCGCCGAGGGCTGGCGGGCGTAGGCCGCGGCCGGGCGGGCGGGGACTCGGGGCACGGATGGCGATCGACGCTGAGGCGTTTGCGGAGCTGCTGGCCGGCTACTGCCTGGAGGTCCAGTCCGGCCAGGAGGTGCTCGTCCGCTCGACGACGCTCGCCGCACCGCTGCTGCTCGCATGCCAGCGGGCGATCCTCGCGCGCTACGCCTGGCCGCTGCTGCGCGTCGAGCTACCGGGTGCGACGGCGTCCTTTCACCGCCACGCGCGCGACCGCCATCTGGACATGTTCTCCGAGGTCGCCTACGCCGAGGTCAAGAAGGCGCACGCGCATCTCGGCATCCAGGCGCCGGAGAACACCCGCGCGCTCGCCGGCATCGATCCTGAGCGCCTCGCCCGCGCGGCCCGCGCCCGCAAGCCGCTGCGCGAGCAGACGATGCGCAAGCGCTGGTGCTCGACGCTGTGGCCGACGCAGGCCGGCGCGCAGCAGGCCGGCATGAGCCTCGTCGACTTCGAGGCGTTCGTCACCCGCGCGCTGTTTCTCGACCAGCCCGATCCGGTGCGCTCGTGGGGCGAGCTGCGCGCGTTTCAGGCGGGGTTGATCGAGCGCCTGAAGGGGGCCCGTGAGCTGCACATCGAGGCGCCCGGCACCGACGTGACGCTGACCGTCAAGGGGCGCACATGGGTGAACTCCGATGGCAAGCGCAACATGCCCAGCGGCGAGGTCTTCACCGGCCCGCACGAGACGAGCGCCAGCGGGCGGATCCGCTTCGGCGTGCCGTCCTCGCCGGCGGGCGTCGACGTGGCCGGCGTCGAGCTCGAGTTTCGTGACGGGCTCGTCGTGGCGGCCGCGGCCGAGCGGGGCAACGACTACCTGCAGCGCGCGCTGCAGACCGACGACGGCGCGCGCCGCCTGGGTGAGATCGGGATCGGCACGAACTTCGGCATCGACCGCGCGATCGGCGCCACGCTGTTCGACGAGAAGATCGGTGGCACGGTTCACCTGGCGCTCGGGCGCTCCTACCCCGAGACCGGCGGGAAGAACGAATCGGCCCTGCACTGGGACCTGATCTGCGATCTGCGCGGCGGCGGGCGACTGCGCGCCGACGGCGAGGTGGTCGTGCAGGAAGGCCGCTTCGCGCTGTAGCGGCGCACGGACGGGTGGTGGCGGGTTTCATGGGTCGGATGCAACGTCGCACCGTGTCTGCCGCGATCGCCGCGGCCGCCGCGCTGTGGGTGGGGGTGGCGCCCGCGCAGGCCTACGACGAGCGCCCGATGCGCCTGCCGGCGACCGGCCCCGGCGCCGTCGTCGCGGCGGCGCAGCCCGACAGCTGGCTCGTGGC
>JBBSQG010000026.1:0-15186 GCA_038258125.1 Solirubrobacterales bacterium | reverse complement strand
CGCAGACCCGATGTGATCATCGCCGGGCGCGGATCGTTGGGCACCGCGTTGCGGTTGACGGTGATCCCGATCCGGTCCAGGCGCTCCTCGGCATCCGGGCCGGCAAGCTCGGAGTCGCGCAGGTCGGCGAGCACGAGGTGCACGTCGGTGCCGCCGGTCAGGACGTTCACGCCGGCGCTCATCAACTCCTCCGCGACGACGGCCGCGCCTGCCCGCGTGCGCCGCTGGCGCTCTCCGAACAGCTCGGTGCCGGCGATCTTCAGCGACACGGCCTTGCCGGCGATGATGTGCATGAGCGGGCCGCCCTGCTGACCCGGGAACACGGTGGTGTTGATCTTCTTCGCCCACTCCTCGGTGGACAGGATCATGCCGCCGCGCGCGCCGCCGATCGTCTTGTGGATCGTCGTGGTGACGACGTCGGCGTGCGGCACCGGGCTGGGATGCTCGCCGGCCGCCACGAGCCCGGCGAAATGCGCCATGTCGACCATCAGCAGCGCGCCGACCGAGTCGGCGATCGCGCGGAAGCGGGCGAAGTCGAGCTGGCGCGGGTAGGCCGACCAGCCGGCGATGATCAGCTGCGGGCGTTCCTCCTCGGCGAGCTTCGCCAGCGCGTCCATGTCGACGCGCGAGTCCTCGTCGCGGACGCCGTAGGCGACGACGTCGTAGAGCTTGCCCGAGAAGTTGAGCTTCATCCCGTGCGTGAGGTGACCGCCGTGGTCCAGGCGCATGCCGAGGACCTTGTCGCCGGGCTTGATCATCGCCATCATCGCGGCCGCGTTCGCGCTCGCGCCGCCGTTGGGCTGGACGTTGGCGTGCTCGGCCCCGAAGACGTCCTTCGCGCGCTCGATCGCCAGCCGCTCGACATCGTCGACGAACTCGCAGCCGCCGTAGTAGCGCTTGCCGGGCAGGCCCTCCGCGTACTTGTTGGTCAGCGTCGAGCCCTGGCAGTCCATGACGGCCTGGGGCACGAAGTTCTCCGAGGCGATCATCTCCAGCGTCGTCTCCTGCCGGCGCGCCTCGTCGACGAGAAGCTGCGCTATCTCAGGATCGACCTCGCTTACGGGCTTGGTGAAGTAGTCCGGTCCCAGGTCGCTCATGCGACTGACGGTAGCAACGCGATCGGTCCGCGCGCGGCCAACTTCTCAGCCCGCGGAGACCGACGACGCGTTGAGCAGCGTGAGCGCGTCGCAGCCCACGTGGGCCGCCCCGAGCGGCTCGCCGACGGCAAGCAGCCGTGCCCAGAACGCGTCGGCGTCGGCGGCGCGCACGAGCGCGAGAAAGCGCCGCTGGCTCTCGCGCAGGAGCGTGACGAGCGAGGGATCGGCCGGGTCGCCCGCGGCAGCGCCGATCGCCAGCTCGCCGGGCAGCCCGGCGCGCGTCAGCAGGCGCGAGGCACGCGGGCCGATGACGCTGACGATCGCCAGCGACGCGCCGATGTCGCGGTGGGGAAGGTCGGTGCGGTCGCGGCCCTTGCCGATCGCCGGACCCGAGGCGAGCGCGGCGTGCGGGCCGACGAGCAGGGTGCGGCGGGCATCGACGCGGATGTACCAGACGCTGCGCAGCCGCCGGCCGCTGCCGGCCGCCAGCGGCGGGTCGCCGAAGCGCGCGACGAGCGCCCGGTCGAGCAGTCCCTGGTCGCCGCGCAGCTCCAACACGCCGAAGTCCGAGCGGTCGGCGAGCCCGACGCTCTTCATGCAGACGGCGATCTCGCCTTGGACGGAGCCGTAGTGGGCGACGACGGTGTGCGCGTCGCGCGTGTGCAGCACGGCGCCGGCGGCGATGCACGTGCCGGGGACGGACGCGGTGCGGCTGGTTGCGGAGGTTGTGACCACGCGGGCTGGTAGGTAGAGCGGTCTGTCTGCCAGGAGCGGCGCGACCGATCATAGGCCCTGAGGCAAGCCGTGGGAAATCCGCACCGTCGTCTGGATCGGCGACCCGGCGGCGGCGGCGGGGCTACGCCGCGAGGCGCTCGTCGCGACCGTGCAGCTCGGCGTCGATCGCCATCTGGCAGATCGCGCTGCGACAGCGACCGGCGATCTTCATGTTCGCCTGGATCGCCGCGGGAACGTCTACCAGCGTCTGCCCGCCGCAGTGCTCGGCGGCGAGCACGAGCAGCTGCGCCAGGTGCGTCTCCAGCCGCGTCGCCGTGCGGCCCAGGCGCGCCAGTGATGCGGCGTCGTGGCGCGGATCGAGCGCCTCGTCGTGCAGCCCGATGGCGTCGCTGGTGTAGTCGCCGGCGAGCATCATCATGCGCCCGGCCACGCGCGGGCTCATGCCCTCGGCAAGTCCGAGGTACTGCGCCATCGTGAGGGTGCCGAGGCGCTGGTCGAGGGTTGCGGGCTTCATTGGATGTGCCTGTCGTTGCTCACGGGACGCCGACGGGTGGGCGTCAGATTCGTCGACGCAACGCATGTATCGGCCATCCAGGCAGGTTGCCCTTCGCGGTGTGCCACGCGTATGGACCGATGGTGGAAGATCGGCGGACCTCGTTTGCCGCGCCGTCGGGCCCGGGCGCGATCGCAGACCGCGCGCCTGGCGCTACATCGTTGGCGTCAGGAGGACCCGGCCGGCGAAGCCGACGTTGCGCCCGAGCGCGATCAGGTACTGCTTGCGCAGGAAGTCCTTGCCCTGCAGCGCGTCGAGGATCTGCGCCTGCGTCCACGCGTTGTCGCGAGCGTGGGAGACGCTCCAGCTGGCGACCATGTCGTCGACGCGGCCTGCAGCCTTGTCGATGTCCTTGATGATCCCGGTCGTGAAGCGCTCCTTGATCTCGTCCTGCACGCGCTGGAGGATCGAGTCGACCGTGGTGTAGTCGCGGTGCTGGGAGGTGTCGCGATCCAGCCCGCACTTGAACTCGCGCGTCGTCGTGACGAGCGCGAGCACGAGGTCGTGGTTGATGTGCGCGTTCATGCCGGCGATCGCGAACTGCAGCGGCGTGATGCCCGGTTTGGCGCGGGCCTCGAACAGCGGCGCCCACGCGCGCGACGGCGGGCGGCCGGCGTCGAGGTCGTCGACGGCGGCGAAGTACAGGTCGGCGAACACGACGTCCAGCCGCGAGATGAACGCGGCGTCGTCGAACGTCGCCGTCACCGACTCGACGGCCACGGCGCGCGTGACCGCGAGGTACAGCTCGTTGAACCGCCGGACGCCGTCGTCCTCGCTCAGCGGTGCGGCGATCGCCTCCATCCGAGCCGCGACCGCCTCGATCGGATCGACGATGGGAGCGCTGTCCGCCATGCCGCGGACATTACGCGGCGGGCGGCGCCTCCGCCAGCGATTGGCCGGATCGGCAGCGATTGTGCAACGGTGCGGTGGACGCGAGCCCCCGCCGAGGAACCGACCGACTGTCCGTGCGATCACCACAGCGCCGCGCCCCGAACCCCAACGCCGGCCGCCCGCGCGGGAGCTGACGGGTGCCACCGGATTGGCTGCTGGTCGCCTTCGACCTCGCTCTGATCGTCGCCGTCGCGCAGCTCGGGGGCGCATTCGCCGCGCGGCTCGGCCAGCCGCGCATCGCGGGCGAGATGCTCGCCGTCGTCGGCATCGGTCCGACGGCGCTCGGCGGCCAGATCGCCGAGATCGTGCCCGGGCAGCCCGGCCGCGGGGTGGTCGACGCGCTCTATCCAGAGCCCGTCGTGACCGTCCTCACGCTCGTCGGAGGCCTTGGCCTCGTGCTCTACATGCTGCTCGTCGGGATGACGATCGACCCCACGCCGATGCGCAAGCGCGCCGGCGCGATCGCCCTGCTCGGCACGGCGACGATCGCCTCGATGGCGGCGCTCGCGCTCGTCGCCGGGCCGTGGCTCGCCGATGCGGGCTGGAAGCCGGCCGGGGTCGCCCAGGGCGCCTTCGTGCTCGCGATCGCCGCCGGGCTTGCGGCCAACGGCGTGCCGATCGTCGCGCGCATCCTCGAGGAGCGCCAGTTGCTGCACAGCGAGGTCGGCGCGACCGTGATCGTCTCGGCGGCGATCGTGACGGCGCTGGCGCTGATCGCATCGGCGATCGCGATCGGCGGCGGCGACGTGTCCGCCGGCGAGCGCGTGGTGGTGCGGATCTGCGGCGGCCTGGCCGTCCTCGCGCTGATGCTCTGGCTGGCGCGCCGGCGGCGGCGGCCGCTGCCGACACCGGTCGCGGTCGCGGCGGTCCTGGGGCTGGCCATGCTGTCGGCGTTGGCGGGCGAGCGGCTGTTCTCCAGCGCGCTGATCGGCCCGCTCGTCGTCGGGGTCGCCGTGCGGGCCAGCGGCGCCACGGCGCGGATCGTCGAGCAGCGTCTGGGCACCGTCGTGCGGCGCGTCCTGCTGCCGGTCTTCCTCGGCGTGGCGGCGCTGCACACAGACCTGCGCGAGCTCGGCGGGGGTGCGCTGTGGCCGGCGCTGGCGATCATCGCCGCGGTCGTGGCGATCAAGTTCGCCGTCGCCTATCCGGCGGCGCGGCTGGCCCGCTTTGCGTCGGGTGAGGCGTGCGCGATCGCGGCGCTGCTGCAATGCGGCGGGATCATGACGATCGCGATCTCGCTCGACGTGCTGCGGGCCGGTGTGATCGGCCAGCGGCTGCACGCGACGCTGACACTCGTCGGGCTCGCCTCGACGATCGTCGCCGGGCCGCTGCTGGCACGGGCGCGGCTTGACCCGGCGCGGGCGGCCGTCGCGGCGCCGGCGGGCTGACGCGGCGTGCCGTATCCGGTCCGGCGGATCGCCCACTCGGCTGGAGCGCCTCGGCGCTCGACAGAGCCACGCGCAGGCCTTCGGCCTGCGGCGCGTCCCAGCGGCGGTTGCTGACCTGACCGCCGCCCTTACCGCGCGCTGACGCCGTGCTCGCGTAGGTAGTCGAGGTACAGCGGGCGCAGCAGCTCGGCGACCTCGCCCTGGCCCGAATCGGTCAGGTCGTCGACGTGAGCACGCAGCGTCAGTGCGTCGGCCCTGGCCTCGTCGAGCTCGCCGGCGGCTGCCTCGGCGATGGGCAGCGCTCTCATCAGGCGCACGAAGAACGGGATATCTAGATGGCGAACGGCGTAGTGGACCGCCCGGTCATGCAGCTCTTTGGCGGAGAGCGCGTCGAGGCCTTCGTCGTCGGACATCGGCGTAGGCTAGCCGCCGCACGCGCTCCAGGTCACCCCCGATGTGATGTCATGCGCAAGATGATCGGCCTCTCGCGCGCCCCGCTGCTGTGCGTCGTCGCGCTCCTGCTGCTCGCCGGCTGCGGCGACTCCGCTGAGGACTCCGCCAACGGCGGTGGGTCGAGGAACACGACGACGACGGCCTCCGGCGGGCCCGAGCGCGGGCCGGCATTCGGCTCGCTGGACTCGCTCCCCGGCGCGCTGAAGACGCCGCCACCGTGGCCACGCAACGAGAGCAAGCTGCAGCTGCGGCTGCGCGCGATCGGGCTGGACCCGCTCACCGCCGAGGGCCAGGTCGTCCACATCCACCAGCACCTCGACATCTACGTCGACGGCAAGCCCGCGGAGGTCCCCGGTGACATCGGCATCGGCCCGCAGGACACCTTCATCTCCGACCTGCACACCCACGAGGGCGGGATCATCCACGTGGAGTCGCCCACCCAGGCGCAGTTCAGCCTCGGTCAGTTCTTCGCCATCTGGGGGGTCCCGCTGAGCGCCACGTGCATCGGCAGCCTCTGTGAGAAGGGTGCCAAGCAGGTGCGCGCGTTCGTGGACGGCAAGGCCGTCGACGCCGATCCGACCCGGATCGTGCTCGAGTCACACCAGCAGATCGTGCTCGCCTACGGCACGGAGGCGCAGCTCCCGGACCCGCTACCGGCGAGCTACGACTTCCCCGAAGGCCTCTGACCTACAGGCGGACGGTCGTGGCGTCTATGGGGTCACATGCGCCCCAAATTCGACATGACCCGGTGTGCGAGGGCGACATCGCGGCGAGGGCGCCGGGTCGCCTGGGGCTGCTGCTCAGATGACGACGTTCCAGGGCACCACGCGGTGCCCCGTCACGATGCCGCCGCTGACGTAGGGGTCGGCGGCGACGAACTGCTCGACCTGAGCTGGATCGTCGACGGAGAAGACGAACAGCGCGCCATGCGGCGGGCTGCCGAGCGCGCCGGCCATGACGATCCGCCCGGCTTCCTTCCACTCGCGGGCGAGCGCGAGGTGGTCGGCGCGCAGTGGCGCCCGCTTCTCGACGACATCCTCGACGTAGTCGTAGAACAGGCAGTGGCGGACGGTGGGCTCGACGTTCATCCCCACGGCTACGAGGGGTCGGCCGGCGCCACCCAGCCGCCGAACGCGCGCTCAAGCTCGAGCGCCACGGCGACCGCGACGTGGTCGCGATCCGGGCCGGCGGCCACCTGCACGCCGAGCGGCAGCCCGCGGTCGTTGAGCCCGAGCGGGACCTGCGCGACCGGCGTGCCGGCGAGGTTGAAGACGGCGGTCGTCGTCAGCACCCAGGGCTTGCCGACGGTCTGGCCGTGGCGCGGGGCGACGCGCGGGTGGGTCGGGTGCAGCAGCACGCCGTCACCGATCACCCCGGCGACCTCGTCGGCGAACGCCTGGCGCAGGCTGACGGCCTTCTTCATCCGGCCCTGCGGCATCTTGCCGGTCAGCCACTCGCTCATGAGCAGCAGCCGCAGTGCGCGCGTGTGCGGGCCCTTGCGCTTCAGGCCCTTCCACAGCGAGACGTGGGCCGACCCTTCGTCCATGATGAGCTGCGTGACGTTCACGCCGGCCTCGAGCTTGAGCACGGCGAGGTAGAGTTCGAGCGCTTTCTTCATCGACTTCAGCGGGACCGTCTCGACGATCGCGCCGGCCTTCTCGAGCGCCTCGGCGGCGCGCAGCCGCGCGGCGCGCAGCTCGCGGCTGACGTTGATGTAGGACGTGCCCTCGCTGAGCAGGACCTTCAGCCCGGCGATGCTCACGTCGGCCGGGTCGCCGAGCTCCACGTCGCGCATGTACGGGTCGATCCCGTCGCGGCCGGCGATGACCTTGAGCATCGGCCAGAGGTCTTCGGCGCGGCGCACAATCGGCCCGATCGTCAGCATCTGCGCGGCGATCTCGGTCTCCACGGTCGGAAACTGGCCGGTGCTGGGCACGACGCCGGGCGACGGCTTGAGGCCGAAGACGCCGTTGAAGAACGCCGGGATCCGGATCGAGCCGCCGATGTCCGCGCCGAGCCCGAGCGGCGACCCGCCCGAGCCGACGACGGCGCCCTCGCCGCCCGATGATCCGCCGGCGGTGCGCTTGGCGCTGTAGGCGTTGTTCGTGCGGCCGTACTGGCGGTTCTCGGTCTCGATCCAGAGGCACAGCTCGGGCGTGTTGGTGACGCCGAGCGGGATCGCACCGGCGTCGATCATCCGCTGGACGGTCGGTGCGTTCTGCGTGCTGCGGACGTGGTTGCGCGACACGAGGCCGGCGCAGTTGGGCATCCCCGTCATCGCAATCGATTCCTTGATCGTGCAGGGGACGCCGAGAAACGGCGGCAGATCGTCGATGTCGGTGGCGGCGGCGACCTGGGCATCGGCGGTCTCGGCGTCTTCGCGCGCGGCGTCGAAGCGGTCCACGACGACGGCGTTGATCCGCGCGTGCATGTGCTCGATGCGCTCGATGTGCGCCTCGACGACGTCGCGGGAGCTGATCTCGCGCGTGCGGATCGCCTGGGCGAGATCCGTCGCGGAGCGTTCGATGAGGGGCCGAGTTGGCGCGAGGATGGCCATCAGCGCAATCTACAATGCCGGCCCTGATCCCGGGTCGCCCGCCCGCGGGCGCCGGCTGCGCCGATCGGCGTGGTGCGCGCGTCTGTACTCTCACGTTCATGCGACAGCCCGAGCCCCCGGCGGCAGCGCCCAACGGGCCTTCGGGCGACGGGGCCGGCGGCACGAGCCGGGCCGTGCTTGAGCGCTACGCGGATCTCATCGTGGGCTTCGCCGCCAACGTGCAGCCGGGGCAGATCGTGGCGATCTCGACCGAGCCGGGCAAGCTCGACCTCACGCGCGCGGTGGCCGATCGGGCATATCGCGCCGGCGCGAAGTTCGTCGACGTCCAGCTCTTCGACCTGCAGGTCAAGCGCTCACGGATCCTGCACGCCGCCGAGGACACCCTGGACTATGTGCCGCCCTGGTACGGCGAGCGCGTGCTCGCGCTGAGCGACCTGCGCGCCGCGCGCGTGGGGCTGACCGGGCCGTCGATGCCCGGCGTGCTGAGCGATCTGGATCCCTCGCGCGCCGGTCGCGACCAGCTTCCGTTCCTGCGCGAGTCCGCGCAGGTCGTCAACGCCCGCACGACGAACTGGACGGCGGTGCCCTGCCCGACGCTGCCGTGGGCGCAGCTCGTCTTCCCCGACGCCGGGCCGGAGGCGGCTATGGCGCAGCTGTGGGACCGGGTCCTGCACATCTGCCGGTTGGACGGAGCGGACCCGGTGGCAGCCTGGCGCGAGCGCCAGGACGTGCTCTCGGGTGCCGCCGCGCGGCTCACCGCGCTGCGCTTCGACGCGCTGCACTTCGAGGGGCCGGGGACCGATCTGCGCGTCGGTCTGCTGCCGAGCTCGCGCTGGATCTCGGCGCGCTTTGAGACGCTGGACGGGATCGAGCACATGCCCAACCTGCCGTCGGAGGAGATCTTCACGACCCCTGACCCGCAGCGCGTCGACGGCGTCGTGCGCTCGACGAAGCCGCTCGTCGCCGGCGGGACGATCATCCGCGGCCTGCGGGCGCGCTTCGAGGCGGGCCGCGCGGTGTCGATCGAGGCCGACGAGGGCGGCGAGCTGCTCGCGCAGTACGCGCAGCGCGACGAGGGCGCGTCGCGCCTGGGCGAGGTCGCGCTGGTCGACGGCGAGGGGCGGATCGGGCCGCTGGACACGGTCTTCTACGACACGCTGATCGACGAGAACGCCGCCTCGCACGTGGCGCTGGGCTCGGCCTATGAGTTCACCGTCGGGCCGGAGGACGTCGATGCGATCAACCGCTCGCAGATCCACATCGACTTCATGATCGGCTCGCCCGAGGTCGACGTCACGGGCGTGCACGCCGGCGGTGAGCGCGTGCCGGTGCTGCGCGGCGGCGCCTGGCAGATCTGACCGCCGGCGGCTCGTGCGGCACGCGCGGGGCGCGGTAGCCTGAGCGGCCCTGGAGAGGTGCCGGAGCGGCTGAACGGGCACGACTGGAAATCGTGTGTGGGCTACAACCCACCGAGGGTTCGAATCCCTCCCTCTCCGTTCACCTCCGTTGCTGATCGCCCGAGCGGCTCGCCCACCAAGCTCGAAACGAGGCGGCGTCGCGGCCCTGCCGATCACTGCCGTTCGCGACTGCGTCGGAGCTCGTCGACCGTGATCATGAGCGTGCGAGGGTCGTCGGCCAGGGGCTTGAAGCCGAATCGCACGTAGAAGGTTGCTGCGGTAGTCGTCATCGCATGCACGACGACGGCCCGGATCGCGACATGCTCCGCGGCTGCCAGCACACGCGTGAGGGCGTCTCTCAGCAGCAGCGCGCCGACGCCTCGGCCTTGGACATCGGTGTCGACGGCGAGTCGGGCGACGACGGCCACCGGAATCGGGAAGTGCTTGGATATGCCTCGCCGGACAGACGGGCTGGCAGCATCGTGGTGAAGCTCAGCGGCGACGGTCGTGTAGTAGCCGATCACCCGAGCCTCACCGGCTATGGCGACGAACGTTCTCGCGGAGTCGCGCCGCTGGCTTTGGCCCGCGGAATGGCGAAGCCATCGGTTCAGCGCGTCCTGACCGCAATCGAACGTGCTGGCGTCGTGAATGGCCGAGTCGTAGCGCGAGATCACGCTCGAGCGCTCAGCGGGAGGGTCGATCCCAGAGCTCCCGGAGCCGGTTGACCGTGTCTGGGTCTGGGTTGTCGAGTGCCTCAAGGAAGCGCCTCGCCTCCGCCTCGCTGAGGCTGATAGCGCGCTGCTCGTCGGCGATCTGGAGGGCGCGTTCTCGTGCGGCGTGCCGGAAGAACTCGCTGAGCGTCTCGCCGACGACAGCTGCCGCTGACGCGTCGAGATCTCGCTCCTCGTCGGTCAGGCGAAGCTCAAGGCGATTCGTCTTCATGGGCACAAGCGTACGGACACCGTACGGAACTGTCGATTGAGATCTTGCCGGCGATTGGGTTGCGAGGAACCTCTCTCCGGTCGCACGATAGCTCGGCGGACTACAACGAACGGATGCTCGCGTAGCACCTGGCAGCAGCTGCGACCCGGCGATCTGATGCTGGATGGCGTGCGCAACGACCGAGGCGTCCGGCTGATCGAGGACCCTTTCGCTGCGCAAGTCGTGATCTCGATCTAGGCAGGCCTGCTCGGTGTCGGCGTCGGCGCCTACCTATCGCGCCGGAACGCTCGCCGCGATCATGCCGACAAGCTGCTCGCGGGGGCGCTGAATGAGCTCGTCTCGGCGGTTGCGGATGTCGCGGGGTGGCAACGTCGATGCTCGTCGCCGATACGCGGGCGCGACCTCACGGATAGTGCTGCACGGCTCGCCTGAGCTCGTGAGCGCGTTTCACGCATTTCAGGCCGACGTGACCCCACCACCGGGACAGAAGACGGTCGTCATCGCTTCATCGCGGCCATGCAGGCGGCGCGGCGCGAACTTGGCCGATCTCCAGTCGATGAGGCGGCGGCTGCTGTGCTGCTCTTCGGCTCGGACGGCGCTCGGCCTTCCTGACGACCTCGGGGTTCGCAGGTCGTCCCTGCCGCCCCGTGGAAGCGGTCCACGTGAACCAACTGTCCGCTTGGTGTACCAATCGAACGGTACACTTCGGCGGTGGCTACCACGAGCTCTCGGATCCAGGTGACGGTCGATGACGAGCTGGCGCACGCGCTGAAGGGCGTCGACCCGGCCCCGTCAAGCAGATCGAAGTTGGTACGCGACCTCGCGCTGCGCGGCGCGAGGTCGCTCCAGGAGGAGCGCGCGAGAGCCGACGAGGCTCTGACGATCCTGCTCGAGATCGCCGATGGCCAGCGAGACTACGACTTCGATGCGGCCGCCCACGCTGCTTCAAGTCGCGTCGACCGGTTGCCGTGACCGTGAGACCATATGGCTCGGGCGTTCCGCTCGTGGTCGACACGTCTGCCTGGGTTCGGCAGCGAGACGCCGATGTCGTGGGGCGCTGGAAGGCGACGCTTGCGGCTGGGTTGATCGCGGTCTGCCCCGTCGCGGCGCTGGAGATCCTGACCAGCGCGCGAGACGAGGATGGCTTTGCCGCGCTCGACCGCGCGCTTTCAGCGCTTCCTCAGGCTCCCGTCACGTCCTCGGTATGCGCCGCCGCCGTCGGCGCGTCGCGAGCGCTTCGCGGTAGTCGGCGCCTGCCGGCCGCCGACTACCTCATCGCTGCCGCTGCGGCTGAACGCGGGTTCGGCGTCCTGCACCTCGACACGCACTACGACACCCTCGCCTCAGTATTGGGCTTCGCCAGCGTTCGTCTGGATCGCGATTGATCAGGTCGTTTCTGACCATCGGGCAGGCGAACTGCTCGGGACCGGCGCGGCTGCTGCCCGCGATCGTCCCCGACCACCGGCCGGCTCGATCAACAGGTCAATGAGCTCGTCAGCGAGCGGCTCGGGGTTCGCAGGTCGTCCCCGCCGCCCCGTGGAAGCGGTCCGGCCCAAGCCACGAGAGCAGCATCCAGCGCGGCGTGCGAGGATCGCGGTCGACCCCCGCCGCGAGAGGAGCCACATGCCCGACTACGCACCCGGAACCCCATCCTGGGTCGAGCTCTCGTCAGCCGACGCCGATGCCTCGGCCGCGTTCTACGACGCGCTCATGGGATGGAGCGCGATCGCTCCCGGCCCGGTCGAGGAGACCGGCGGGTACCGCATGTTCCAGCAGGACGGCAAGAACGTCGGCGGACTCATGGTCCACATGCAGGAGGGTCAGCCGACGGTGTGGGCGACGTACATCAGCGTGGCCGATGCCGACGACACCGCGGCAAAGGTGACGGCCGCGGGCGGCACGGTGATGATCGAGCCGATGGACGTGACCGATATCGGGCGCATGGCGTACTTCATCGATCCGGGCGGCGCGGTGTTCGGCGTCTGGCAGGCCAAGACGTTCACCGGCGCCGACATCGTCAACGAGCCCAACTCGCTGTGCTGGAACGAGGTCATGACCCGTGACTCGGAGGCCAACACGGCCTTCTACCCGGCCGTCTTCGGCTGGGAGGTCGGCCGCCCGGCGTTCGAGGGCGCGCCGGAGTCCTACGTCGTCTGGGAGCTCGACGGCGTGCCGGTCGGCGGCATGATGCAGATGAGCGACGAGTTCTTCCCGCCCGAGATCTCGTCGCACTGGGGCGTCTGCTTCGCGGTCGCCGACTGCGACGCGATCGTCGCCAAGGCGCTCGAGCTGGGCGCGACGATCACCTACGAGCCGATGGACATGCCGATCGGACGCTTTGCCGGCGTGACCGACCCGCAGGGTGCCGCGTTCTCGGTCATGCAGCCCGCGCCGGCTTCGGACTGACCGCCCGCGCTGCGACGGCCCCCGTGGGAAGCGGTCGGGCGCCGCCGCCGCGCGACCGCTATCGGCTCAGCGCGCGGTCGTCCTTCAGCCAGGTGACCCCGTGCGCGGTGAGCGCCCAGTGCCCGTCGGCCAGCGGTGCCGCGCGGCCGTCCTCGTGCAGCGTCGCCAGGTTCAGCGGTGTGCGCATGTCGTCGTGCCCGCGGCCTATCGCCGCGTCGATGTCGGCGACCGGGACGCCGACGTCGGCCTTCCCGCCCGACAGCGTCCAGAGCGCGTCGATGACATGGGCGAGGTCGCGGCGGCTCACGGCGACGATCGTCGCAGACGCGCGACGGGGCGCCCGCGGCGAGCCCCGACATTCAGATGACGCAGGCGTCGTGCGCAGCGGCGCTGCGGCGGCGATCGTGTGCGGCGGGTCCGTGCCGGTCGCGCGGTGCAGCGCGACCCGCGCCGTTCGCCCGCCGGTCACCCACACGCGCGGCCCACTCGGTGAGACGGCGACGTCGTGCGCTCCGAACGGCGGTGTGAGGCGCCGCGCGACGTGCGCTGCGAGCGGCTCGGAGACGTCGACGACCACGATCTCCGTGGCGGTCGAGCCCAGCGCGATCCACAACGCCCGGCCGCGCGGGGGGACGCGCCTGGCCGCGCGGGGGGACGCGGCCGGGGGCGCGACGCCAGCAGCGGGGCCACGGCACCGGTGGCCGCGAGGCGTAGGAGGCTGCGGCGATCGAACTCCACACGCCCTCTACGAGCACGCCTGGCGCAGCGGTCCCGGCCGGCCGCCTCAGGCGACCGCGTCCGCGCCCGGCGGACCCAGTGCGACCCGCGATCGCGCGAGATCCATCACCGCGTCGAGGATGTCGTCGTTGTTCGCCTCGACGTAGCCGATGTAGGAGCGGTACTCCTCGGGGATCGTGCCGGTGACCTGAACGCATGCGTTGATCTCGAAGATGACCAGCTCGCCGTCGGGCAGCACCGCGTAGTCGATGGCGCCGAAATCGAGCCCGGTGGCCTCGAACTGCGCCAGCACGCGTGCCTCGATCGGCTGCTCGTCCGGCAGGACGGGCCGGCTGAGCCATTCGCGTTCCTCGCCGAACAACTCGCGCTCGTGCATGAAGAAGCGGGAATCGCCGACGACGTTCCATTGCTCGTCGGCGAGCAGGTGGCGCCGGAACATCCTGCCGCCGACGTAGACCATGCGGTACTTGCGCCACAGCCCATCGTCGGAGCGGAAGTCGACGAAGTCGGTGACGGTGCACGTTCCGATCGCGCGGGCGGCCGCCGCGACGTCGGCGTCATCGCCCGCGCGCACCAGCCCGACGCTGCCATGCGAGCCCGCCGGTCGCAGCAGCACGGGATATCGGTGCCCCTCGGCCCGGATGTGCTCGACAAGCGTGCTCGTACCAGCTTCGTAGAGCGTGCAGTGCGGGGCGCGCACGCCGTCGGACTGGCCGATGCGCCGAGCCATGATCGGCCGCGCGGTCGTCTCGATGGTCCGTGCCGGGTTGAGCGTGGGAAGGCCGGCCTGCTGCTCGATCGTGGCCACCTGCTGCAGCGCTCCGCGCTGGGTCAAGGGCTCGCAGATGCGGTTGACGACAACCTCCACAGATGTCCGCTCGCGCAGGCGCTGTCCGTTGGTCGTGCCGTCCGGCCACACGATGATCGCGTGGTGCGCGGCGGCCTGCTCGCGGAGGCGTTTGATGAGGGCCGAGGCCAGACCGCTGTTGCCCGGCAGACGAAGGTTCCCCCGACGCCCGTTTGCCGTCGTCGTGGCCAGCGCGTCCGGCGCGCCGAGCACGACAAGCATCTTCGGCAATTCGGTCATCGTTCCTCGTATCGACGGCGAGTCTGGGCGCAGGTTGCTATCAAGTGTGCCTCCGGCGGTGCGCGGCGATGCCACGACAGTGGACCGACGCGGTGCCATACGAGCACCTCGTACGGCGCGATGAATCCCAGCCCGGCGCGGGCGTACATGCGCGCGAACGGGTCGAGCTCCTGCACTTCCACCCCCGCCACCATGCCGAGGCCGAAGCCGTCGTCGTGCAGAACGCGCGCCACCTCGGTGGCGCCGGGTATGTGGAGCCTGCCGCGCCGCCAGTCGGGGTGGGCCCAGACGTCGAACACCAGCGCGTAGCCCTCTGGTGGGAAGACCCGGGCGCCGATCCAGCCGGTCCACGCACCGGCCGTCGACAGCCACAGGTGATAGACGAGCGCGCCGCTGTCACGCTGCTGCATGACCAGGCAGCGGCCGCCGTCGGCGAATCGCTCACGGACGAGCGGCTCGGGGCCGGGCAGCAGCGCCGGGGCGCGCTCCCACTCGTCGGCCGACAGCCAGCGCATCTGGACCTCGGGCGGAGGCGGCGACGGCGGAACGGCCTCGCCACGACGCAGCCAGGGCGCGTCCTGGAGCTCGGCTCGGTACATGTAGAGGCGCTTGGTCTGGTGGACACGACCCGCACGCATCCTGCCCACGTCGATTGGCATTCGTCTCAGCATGGCATCGTCGCAAGTCGCCGCGGATGGAGCCACCCGGCCGCGCCGTGGATCGCCGCCGTTCGGCGGTACCCGTTCGGGGCGAGGACGGACGGCTGAGTCACGGTTGCGTGCGGGAGCCGGTCACGGAGGCCGGGTCGTGTCGAATGAGGTGCGTATGCAGGCTGTCGCATAACTCGGGTGTGGTGTTCTGGGTTTCGGGAACTGGTCAGTCTGTGGAGTGCTCGCGGCGGGCTGGTTCTGTCCGGTGATCGTGCTAAAAGTACCTCCTGTG
>JBBSQG010000025.1:0-15204 GCA_038258125.1 Solirubrobacterales bacterium | reverse complement strand
GGGGCGATCCTGCTCGGCGCGCCAGGCGAAGTAGCGCCGGTAGGGCGTCACCGCGGGTAGCGGCGGGCGCTCCTCGTCGGGCGCGTAGAGCGCGAGCAGGTCGCGCAGGATGACCGGCTCCGTCCAGCCGTCGGCGAGGATGTGGTGCAGCGTGAGCAGCAGCCGATGACGGTCGTCGCCCAGCGCGATCAGCGTGCCGCGGATCAGCGGCGACCGCGCGAGGTCGAAGCGATCGAACTCCTCCGCGAGGGCGAGCTCGGCCGCTGCCGGCTCGGCATCCGGCGCGTCGCGCAGGTCCACCTCGGTCCAGGCGACCTCGAGCAGGCCGGAGATGAGCTGGACGACGTGGCCATCGGCGCGCTGGGCGAACGCCGCCCGCAGCGGTGCGTGGCGCTCGAGCAGCCCGTTCAGCGCGGCCCGCAGCCGGGCCGGGTCGAGCGGGCCGCGCAGGTCGATCCGCTGGGAGACGACGTAGACGTCCGGCGCGTCCTCGTCGGCGAGCGCGTGGAAGTACAGGCCCTCCTGCAGCGCGGTCGCGGGCAGCACGTCCTGCAGCGCCGGCACGGCCCGCTCGAAGGCATCGACCTCGTCCTGGTCGAGTGTCACGAAGGGGAAGTCCGACGGCGTGTGGCCGCCGGCGCCGGGCTGGGAGGCGTGCTCGTGCAGCCCGCTCAGCGCCTCCAGCCACAGCTCGGCGAGCGCGCCGACCTCGTCCTCGCCGAAGAGCTCCCGCGGCCAGGCGAAGACGGTGCTCAGCCGCGGCCCGTCCGCGCCGTCGCGCACGACGGCATCGACATCGAGCGCGTGACCCATCGGCATGAGGGGATCGCGCACGTCGCCGAGCGGCGGCGCGTCCGGTGCCGGTGTCCACGGCGCGCCGTCGTGCGCGGCGAAGCGGCCGAGGTAGTTGAACAGCAGCTGGGGCGTGGGGAGCGCGCCCAGCTGCTCGCGCGACGACGGGTCGAGCTGGCGCAGGATGCCGTAGCCCAGGCCGCGGTCGGGGAGCGCGCGCAGTCCCTCCTTGACGCGCCGCAGCGCGCGTCCGGCGTCGGCGCCGCCGCGGGCGAACCGCGCCGGATCGACCACGCCGGGGTCGACGCGGACGGGAAACAGCGTCGTGAACCAGCCCACCGTGCGGGCGAGGTCGACGTCGTCGAAGACGTCCTCGCGACCGTGGCCCTCGAGGTCGACGAGCACGGCCGAGCCGAACCCGGCGCCGCACGGGCCGCGCTCGGTGCGCCAGCGGCCGACGGCGACGGCGAGCGCGGTCAGCAGCACGTCGTTGACGGTCGCGCCGTAGAGCGCGGGCAGCGTCGACAGCAGCGTCGTGGTCTGCTCGGCGGGCAGCGTGACCGTCAGCGTCCGCGCGCCGCCGACGAGGTCGCGCTCGGGGTCACGGGCGCGCGCGCCGAGCAGCGGATCGGGCGTTTGCGCCGCGTCCTCCCACAGGGCGAGCTCGCCGCGCGAGCCGGTCTCGCCCGCCTGCGCGAGGCGCTGCGACCACTCCCGAAACGACGTCGCGACGGGATCGAGCTGGGGTGCGCGGCCGGCGAGCACGGCGGCCCAGGCATCGGCGAGGTCGCCCATGAGGATCCGCAGCGAGACACCGTCGATCACCGTGTGATGCACGAGCACGAGCACGCGGCCGGGGTGCGACGGCCCGGCGTCGAGCCAGACGACCCGCAGCATGCGCCCGGCGTCGGGGTCCAGCCGGCCCGCGGCGGCCCGCGTCTGCTCGGCGATCGCGCCGCGCGACACGCTGTCGAGCGCGATGACCGACACGACGTCCGCCGCGCGGACGGTGCCCGGCGGCGGCACGTCGAGCGCCCCTCCGTCCTCGCGGCGCAGGCGCGCGCGCAGCAGGTCGTGGTGGTCGAGCAGCGCCTGCACGACCTGCTCGAGCCGCTCGCGGTCCAGCTGCTCCGGGGCCTGCAGCTCGAGTGACTGATAGAAGCCGCCGACCTCGCCGCCGAGCTCGCGCAGCCAGTGCATGATCGGGGTCGGCGCGATGCGGCCGAGCCCTCGTGCTGGATCGGCGGGCGTGGGTGAGGGCGCCGTCGCCGAGGCCGCCTGCGCGCTGGCGACCGCGGCCAGACCGGCCACCGTGCGCTGCTCGAAGACGTCGCGCGGGCGCAGCACGAGCCGCGCCTGCCGCGCCCGGCTGACGAGCCCGATCGCCACGATGCTGTCGCCGCCGAGGCCGAAGAAGTCGTCGTGGATGCCGACGCGGGGGAGACCGAGCGCCTCGGCGAACAGCGCCGCCAGCGTGCGCTCGGCCGGCGTGCGCGGCTCGTCGGCGCCGGTCAGCGCGGTGAAGTCCGGCGCGGGCAGGCAGGCGCGGTCGAGCTTGCCATTCGGGGTGAGCGGCAGCGGCCCGTCGAGCACGATCACGACCGACGGGATCATGTGCTCGGGCAGCCGCTGGGCGAGGTGGGCGCGCAACGCGGCGGAGTCGGGCGGGTCGCCACCGGCGTCGTGCGCCGGCACCGCGTAGCCGACGAGCCGCTTGGTCCCCGGCTCGTCCTCGCGCGCGATCACGGCGGCCTGCGCGACGCCGGCGTGACCCATGAGCGCGGCCTCGATCTCACCCGGCTCGATGCGGTGGCCGCGGATCTTCACCTGGCCGTCGTTGCGGCCGAGGAAGTCCAGCGACCCGTCGGAGCGCCAGCGGGCGCGGTCTCCGGTGCGGTACATGCGGCTGCCGGGCGGCCCGTGGGGGTCGGCGACGAAGCGCTCGGCGGTCAGCTCCTGGCGGCCGAGGTAGCCACGCGCCAGGCCGCGCCCGCCGACGTACAGCTCGCCGGTCACGCCGACCGCGGTCGGACGCAGCGCGCCGTCGAGCACGTAGGCGCGGGTGTTCGGGTCCGGGACGCCGATCGGCACCGGCCCGCTCCAGTCCGGCTGGGCGTTCCAGAAGGTCGAGTTGACCGTCGCCTCGGTCAGCCCGTAGGCGACGACGACGGACATCCGCGCAGACCAGCGCGCGACGAGCTCGCTCTGCACGGTCTCGGTGCCGACGACGAGCACCGCGCCCTCCGGCAGCACGCAGTCGGCCGGCAGCGCGGCGACGAGCGACGGCGGCAGGATCATGTGCGTCACGCGCTGTGCGGCGAGGTAGTCGGTCAGCGGACTGCCGGCGACGCGCCGGTGGGACGGCACGATCACCGCGCAGCCGCCGACGCCGAGCGTCATGCACAGATCGAAGACGGCGACGTCGAAGCCGATCGAGGCGAACTGCGCGACGCGGCTGTGTGGGTCGACCCCGAGGCGATCGACGGCGGTGGCGATCAGGCTGGCGATCCCCTCGTGGGAGACGACGACCCCCTTCGGCCGGCCGGTCGAGCCCGAGGTGTAGATGACGTAGGCGGCCTGGTCGAGGCAGCGCGGACCCGCCAGCTCGCCGCTGGCGGCCTCGTCGTCGGGGTCGATGAGGTCGTCGAGCAGCACCGCCTGCAGTCCCTCGACGCCCGACAGCTCGCCCGCCAGCTCGCGGACCGTGACCACGGTCCGGGCGCCGCAGTCGCGCAGCATGAAGGCGATCCGGTCGGGCGGATGGTCGAGGTCGAGCGGCAGGTAGGCGGCGCCCGCGCGCATGACGCCGAGCAGCGCGACGACCATCTCCACCGAGCGCGGCACCGCGACCGCGACGACCTGCTCGTCGTCGGTCCCGGCGGCGCGCAGGCGCTTCCCGAGCGCGCGCGAGCGCTCGTCGAGCTGCGCGTAGGTCAGCGCGACGTCCTCGCAGACGACCGCGGTGGCGCCGGGGTCGAGCACGACGCGGCGCTCGAACGCCGCGACCCAGCTGCGCTCGTCGACCTCGCGCGGCGGCGGGGCGGACAGGCGCAGGACGGTCTCGCGCGCGGCGGCGTCGACCAGCTCGATCGAGCCGAGCAGGCGGTCGCCCGTCGTCGTGATCGCGTCCAGCGCGGCGAGCAGGCCGGGCACGTGGGCGGCGGGCGCGTCGTCGCCTCCGTCCAGCTGGAAGCCCGGCGCATCGCCGGCGTCGACGACGACGGTCATGGCACCGCCGTCGGGCGGGGGCGCGTCGGGCGACCGAGCCACCGCAGCGACGAGCTGTTCGACGCCGGTCCGCGGGCCGGCCGGCACCGGCGCGAGCCACCGCACCGCGTCGGTCGCGGCGTCCCGTACTCCGATCCGCGCGTCCTCGCCGCCGTCGATCCGCGCCAGGTAGGCCGCTGCGCCTACCGCGAGGACGCGCGCCCGCGGGATCGCCACGCGCCTGGCGGCGGCGTCGAGCGCGGCGGCGCGGGCGGGCGAGAGCGGGACGGCGATCGTGCGCAGCGCGGGCGCCGGCGGCTGGGCCATGCATGCTCCTCGGTCGAAGGCGCGGCAGGTGCCGTGCGGTTAGGGAACCCTACTTAGGGAACCCTAACGAGTCCAGCCCACGCCGGCCTCGCGCCCCGCGCCGACGCCAGCACCACCGCGGGGTGACGGCGCACGCGATCACGGGCGGTATCCTGCGCGTCAAGGGCGTGCGGGCGAAGTGTTGTGGCTGCACAAAAGCCTTCCAAGCTTTTAGGGCGGGTTCGATTCCCGTCGCCCGCTTCACAGCCACGGGGAGTGGCGCAGTCTGGTAGCGCACCCGGCTGGGGGCCGGGCGGTCGCAGGTTCAAATCCTGTCTCCCCGACTAGCCAAAGGCGAAAAGGCCCGCTTTTGCAGGGTCCTTTCTGCTGTTCGAGCCGGAGCAAGGATTTCCGACAGGGTCGATCTGGGTCCACCCGTCCTTCGACAAGGTGGCGTACGGGGCGAATGTCACGCCTTGCTACCGACACGCGCGTCGACGTGACGGCTTCGTAACAAGTCAGCCGAGCAGCGGATCAACTCGGCGCGTGGCCCTACCGTCCGGATGTGGTCGTCGTGCGTGCCTCCGAGCCGATGCAGCAGCGGGCCGTTCGCGACTGGGAGACGAACGAACTCTTGGCGATCCTTCTCGACGCTGCTGGTGTCGAACCGCTCGCGATGGATGCGCTCGCCCGAATGGTTGAGTCGGGCGTGTTGAGGGACGCGGCTACGATGCCCGACGAGCCGCCGATGGACGATGTGGTGCCCGCTGCGGCCGTAGCCGTGCTTGCCGCTGCTTTTCGAGGTGACCCGCCGCGCCGCGCTACCTCACGCGCCTGCCGTCATCCGTGGGCCGGCCGACGTCGCGGCGATCGCCCAGCGCGAGCTCACTGGCCTCCGGCGCGAGCATGTGCTCGTCATCGCCTGCGACGCGTCCAACCGTCCGCTCCGGCGCATCGTCGTTGCGCAGGGAGCTGTGGACGGCGCCTGCATCCCGGTCCGCGAGATCCTCAACGCCGTGCTGCGCTGCGACGGTCGCGCGTTCGCGCTCGCGCACAACCACCCGTGCGGAGACCCCGAGCCGAGTGACGCTGATGTCGAGGCCACCGAGTCCGTGGCCGACGCCGCGCGGGTTGTCGGCCTGCGATTCCTCGGCCACGTTGTGGTCGGACGGGACGACTACCGAACGGTGGGATCAATCAGCGAGAGCCGAAAGCGCCGTTGAGCGCAGCAGGCACCAGCGCTTCCGCGGCACGCAGCTGTCTCTGGCGGCTGGCCGCGATGCGGACTACGCGATCGCGTACCCCGTCGATTCGTCTCGTTACGTCCTCGGCCTCCGACTCCCCGATCACGGGCACCTCGAGCGACATCAGCAGTCCTGACCGCAGACGCGGTGGCTGAAGACTGTGGGTCAGCTCGATCGCCCGGTCGAGCACCGCCTGACCTCGGAGCAGGTGCGCGAGCAGTTCCGGATGGGTCGTGGGTCGCGGCCGCAGCACGTATTGGTCGACGGAGCACAATCCGTGGCGGTCAGCGACCCAAACCTTGTTGAGATAGGGGCGTAGATAACCGTAGACCAGGTCTCCGGGCGCGAACCTGAACTTGCGGCCCTTCATCGAGTCCACAGCGTCGGATCCGACGCGTAGACCAGTGTGGCGCTCGATGTGTTGCAGCCCCACGAAGGAGTCTGCGTCGCCCAGGCCGTCTCCCGGGTGGACGATGTCTGAGACCAGATCGACGAGCTCTCCCACGGTCGCACGGCCTGAGCCGTACTGCCTCACGACCGCGTCCACGAGCGGCGGGAGAGTCGCGGTCACCACGTGCGGCCCCTGTTCCGTCAGGGCGGCTGCCACGGCTCGCGCACTTTTGCTCGCCGTGTCCAGGAACGAGGCCTGGCGTCGCTGCTCCTCGATCGGCGGCAACGGGATCACAAGATCCTCGAAACGCTTGACGGCGAGCGTCTTGTTGCGGCCCGCTGATCCTGGAGACGCCTTTCGGATCTGCTGCAGACCCGGCTCGCTCCCGAAGTACCACGCCGCCCACGACGGATCGATTCGGCCGTCGGCCGGCACGAAGGTCATAAATCGGTGTGAACCGACCTTCCCCGCTTCGGCCTCGGAGGCGACCGCGATCGCGCCCTCCCAAGCGAAGACGTTGCTGATGACGAGATCGCCTGGCTCGATCCGGAAGACCCGCTTGTTGCCGAGCGTAGCCCCGTCCACGGGCTCCTTGTGGAAGATTCCGCGGTGGAATGACCGGACGCCGATTTCGTCGTACTCGTTTGCGAGATCGACCGCGACGTGCCGCCGTTCCAGCCGCAGGACCTCCCCGACGCGCACCCGCTCCATCGCGGTCACCCTGTCCCGACCTCGCGGCGGAGATCCTCAAGAAGCCCCAAGATCTCCCGCTCCGTCTCGATTAGCTCGGCGACCAGTTCGGCGGGCGGCCGGTGCGCCAGGTCTTCGGGCCCGTGCGGATTCCGCAGGTCAAGGTTGAACTCGGTTGCTTCAAGGTCGCCGACCGGTACGCGCCAGGCGCGCTCGTTCTCCTCGCGCGCGCCCCACCAAGCCTGGCAATCTGCGAACTCCTCGAAGCGCATCGGCTTGGTCTTGGAGTACTTCTTGCGACCCTCGGGCGGCGGGATCTCGTAGAACCAGACCTCCTTCGTGCGCGTGCCCTTCTCGAAGAACAGGAGATTCGACGGGATCGCCGTGTAGGGCTCGAACACGCCGTCCGGAAGGCGCACGACGGTATGCAGGTTGCACTCGGTCAGCAGCTGCTTCTTGATCCGGGCGCCGACACCGGCGCCGAACAGCAGGCCGTTGGGGACGACGATGCCGCAGCGCCCTCCGTCGCGCAGCTGGCGGATGACAAGCTGAAGGAACAGCCAGGCCGTCTCAGAGGTCTGCTTGTCGGCCGGGAAGTTGGCCTGGACTGTCTTCTCCTCCTCTCCGCCGAATGGCGGGTTGGTAAGGATGACGTCGACGCGGTCGCGTTTGCTGATCTGCGTGATCGGCCGGGCGAGCGCGTCACCGCGCACGATGTTCGGCTGGCCGACGCGATGCAGAACGAGATTCATCATCCCGAGCAGGAACGGCAGCGGCTTCTTCTCGATCCCGCGCAGGTTGTTTTGAAGCACGCGACGCTGTTGTGCAGTCGTCACCTGAGGCAGGAGGTGGTCGAGCGCTTCGACGAGGAAACCACCCGTCCCGCATGCCGGGTCGAGGATCACTTCGCCGAGCTGCGGATCGAGCTGCTGGACAAGGAACCGAATCACCGGGCGAGGCGTGTAGAACTCGCCTGAGTCGCCGGCCGCGTCGCGCATCTCGCGCAGCATCGACTCGGACAGATGCGCCATCGTGTGGATGTCGTCAGACGACGCGAAGTTGATCTCCGAGACCTTGTTGACGACGTCGCGCAGCAGGTGGCCGGAGAGCATGCGGTTGTTCGTCTCGCGGAACACCGCCGCGAGCACGTCGCGCGGATCGTGCTCGTGGGTCCCGGTCAGGCCGCGTAGGTACGACAACAGTCCGCCGTTGACAAAGTCCAGGAGCGCCTCGCCGGTGCGGCCGTCGGGGTCGCCGGCCCAGTCGCGCCAACGGTAGGGCGCCTCGATCGCCGGTCGGTGCTGGGCCTCGGTGATCTCGCGGTCCTGCTCGAGGCCGTCGAACGCCTTGAGGAACAGGATCCATGCGAGCTGCGGAATCCGGTCGAGATCGCCGTTCAGCCCTGCGTCCTTGCGCATCGCGTCGCGTGCGCTCTTGATGACGGACGCGAGCTTCGCCTGCGGCGATTGCGGCAGCGTCGGCTTCTTGGTTCTCGCCACGGGCGGTTAGGTCTCCTCGGTGTCGAACAGCTCGGCCCACATGGCTGCGGCACGAGCGGCGGCGGTCGTGAACGACGGCGGGTCCACGTCGTGCTCGGCCGCAAGCCGCTCATAGGGCTGCGGCCAGCTCGCTGGCAGATCAGGGAAGGCGACGGGGGGCGCAGCTGCCTCGCGCTCCATCCACACCGCAGTCACGGCGGCGGTGAGGTCCGGAACCGACAGCAGATCGTGCTCGCACAGCAGCATGACGTCGACGAGGTCACGCACGCGTGAGTTCTCGCGGTCTCCGAAATCCTTGAGCATCGCGTGGAACTTCTCGGCGGCGTGACGATGCACGTCGACGATCTCGATCTCGACGCTGGCCATGCCGGCAAACTGCAGCAAGTTTGGGAGCGGGACCGTGTCGGTCGCTTCGAGTTCGTGCGAACGAGGGGAGACGTCGAGCTTGACTGCGCCGAACTGCCGCCCGGCGAGGTCGACCGCGACGGACACGCGCCACGTCATGTGCCCACCACCGTCCGGGGCCATGCGTTTGGGCGGCGCCACCGCAAAGACAAAGCCGTCGCCGTCGCTGTCGTTGCCAAGCGCGTCGATGAGCCGCTCGCGCAGATCGGGGGCGTCGAGCGACTCTTCGCGCAGGCCGAGGTCGATGTCCTTCGTCAGCCGTGCCGCGTCACCGAGACGGACTTCCAGGGCCATGCCGCCCTTGAGCACCCAGCGTCCGGGCTCGGCGCGCTGCAGGCGCGTGACGATTCGCTGGAAGATCACGCGGCGACGGAGGCGGTCGAGGGGCACATTGGTTTCCTCGGACTGCGTCAGCAGTCGGCGCTCGAGTGCTGTACGGAGCGCTCGTGGCGTCTCGTAGGTCACGCGGTCTCAACCTGCGAGAGCGCCCGCTCGATCCGCAGGGCGGCTAGGGGGTTGACGGCCTCTGCGCGCGCGCGTAGCTGCCGTTTCGTGAGCGTGCCCGTCGCCAGCGCTTCCTCGATCGCACGCGCGAGCTGATCCTCATCCGGTGAGAGCGTCGCGATGTCGACGAGTGATCGCGTCAGCGTCGTCACGCGAAACCCTGTGCGATCGACGAGGTCGTCGGCAGGCAGTTCGGTGACGTGCAGCACAAGCGCCTCGTCGCTCATGCGGAAGCCAGGCGGGACGGTGAGGTGGATGCGCGGAGACTCGAACTCGCCAACTCGATAGACGCCGAGCGCGGTGTCGTGCGACACGACCGCGCGGCCCTTCGACCACAGCGTCCATCGCACGAGGTCATCATGGACATCCGGGATCCACTCGCTCAGCCGGAAGATGCCGCGGTCGATGCGCTGCCAGTTGCCCGCGTTGACGTGATAGGCCTGCGCGGGATAGGAGTAGCCGAGCGCCTTGGCCTGAGCCGCCGTGAAGTAGCCCGCCTGGTCGGCGGCGAGCGCGAAGAGCCTTCGCCTGAGATCACGACGATCGAGCGGCACAGAGCGAATACTATATCGGAACTGAAGTTATACGTTTCGGACTGGCGCAGAACTAAAGTGTTTGTGAAGTTCTATGCAGCGTAGAGCAGCTCGCCGAGCGTCTCGACGGCATCCCTTAGCGCGGCGGGCGACCCGAACCGGCCCGCGATCTCCGCTGGCGATCCGAGCGCGGAGATCGGCGGGACTTCCAGCACGCCGAGGTCGTCGAGCTGGCTGATGCCGTGCTCGGCGTACTTGTCGAGGAGTTGGCCGAGAACGTCGCGGGCTGCGGGCTGGTGCGCCTCGAAGAAGTCGGCGTGCTCCTTGCGAACGCGCCGGGTTCGATCCAGCCGGGTGGCGAGTGGCTGGTTCCACGCGAGGTGGACCAGAACGTCGAGTCCGTCGGCGTCAGGCAGGCCAGCGCGGTCCGGCATCTCGTCGAGGTCGATTCCGCGCTTGCTGAGCGCATCCTGCACGTCGTGGCGGCCGACCCGGCTGCGCCACTGGGTGCGGAGTTCGTTCGGATCGGGGAACAGGGTTCGCACGGCGTCGGCGACGTGATCGCGGTACTCGACGAGCCGCAGCCGTTGTGTGTCAGGGTCGAGGTGGTAGATCGCTTCCGCCGTAACCCAGACCTCGGTCTCGTCGATGTAGAACTTTCCACGCGGCTCGATTTCGGCCTCGTCTATGCCGACGTCTCCAGGCGATGTGCCGTCGTCGAACGGCGGCTCGGGCTGCTTGACCAAGGTGTCCGCGACCGATCTGGGCCTCGTCGCTGACGATCCGCACCACGTAGTCGGTGTGCTGCTGCGTGAGATCGGCGTTGGCGTTATGGAGGGCCCGCCGCATCTGGTCGGCGTGCTCCTGGTCGACGCAGAAGACGATCGTCTTGGCCCAGCGGTCGGTCCGCTTCAGGTAATCGGTCAGGTGGCGCGCCGCCGCCTCCGTTCGTGAGAGCAGCGAAACGACGCGCTCAAACTGGCTCGTTGTATAGAGGCCATCGGGAATCTCCTTGCCGAACAGATCGAGCTGGCCGGCGTCAGGCGCCCAGCCGTGTGCGTCGGCGCTGAGGATGACGCGGCGCACCCGGTAAGGAGCCAGGAAGCCGTCTTGGATCCCCTGAGCGAGCGAGTACTCGAACAGCGGGTCGCCGAAGTAGGCGTACGTGTCGGCAGTCTCGTCCCGCTTCGGCGTCGCGGTCATCCCGATCTGGCTCGCCGGCGAGAAGTGCTCGAGGATCCGCCGCCACGCGGACTCGGCGCTCGCGCTGCCACGGTGGCATTCGTCGACGATCACGAGGTCGAAGAAGTCGGGGGTGAACTCGCGGAAGATCCCGTCCTCGTCCCCGCCGCTGTCGGCGATCGCCTGGTAGATCGCGAAGTAGATCTCGCGTCCAGACTTCGGGGCGCCTCGAAGCGTCCAGACCGGACCCTCGCCGAACGCGGGCACGAAGTAATCGAGTCGCGGCTGGTCGATCAGGATGTTGCGGTCGGCGAGGTAGAGGATCCGTGGCCGACGGCCGGGTCGCCATCCGCTGTTCCACAGCTTCCAAACGATCTGCATCGACACGAACGTCTTGCCGGTGCCCGTTGCGAGCGTCAGCAAGACCCGCTTGTCGCCGCGGAGGACCGCTGCAACCGAGCGGTTGATCGCGGTGCGCTGGTAGTAGCGCGGCTCCTTGGCCGAGCCGTCGAAGTTGCGCAGGCTGCGGTTGAAGGGCAGCGCAACACCCGCGGACGAGAGCTCGTCGTCGAGACCCTTGAACGTTCGAAAGCGCGCCCACAGATCCTCGGGACCCGGGAACACGTCGAGGTTGTCCGTCTCGCGGCCGGTGCCGCGGTCGTCCTCGACGATGCCCCTTCCGTTCGTGGCGTAGGTAAACGGGACATCGAGGAGGTGCGCGTAGTTCTTTCCCTGCTGGAGCCTTTGCCCGGGATCGCGTGTTCACGCTTCGCCTCGACCACGGCGATCGGGAGCCCCGGCCGGTACTCGAGGACGTAGTCGGCGCGCAACGCTGCTCCGCGACGGTGCTTCGACCCCACGGAGATGATGCGGCCGTCGGTGACCGGGAACTCGATCTGGATCTGCGAGTCGGTCCAGCCCGCTGCCTTCAAGCGCGGCAATACGTAGTCCCGACAGGTGTCCTTCTCAAGTGGGCGGGTTGCCACGCTCGCAGCGTATCCGCGGGTGGTGCCCTGGTGTCAGTTGCGGCTGGTCGTCACGACTGGCGAAGATCTCGGTCAGCTGCTGGGGCATCAAGGATGCCGGTTAGTGACGACGCTCTGGCTCGCGAACATGCCTCTGTCCCAGAGCCCTGTCGCGCGGGGAGAGTCGGCTCGGGCGACGTAGCGACCTGAGGAGCGACCACACCCAATACGCGAGCTCGGCCACGGAGTCGCGCAGGGCCGTCTACTGTCGGTCGGCCACCCTCGACCCCAACGGATTGCGCGTGTTGACCGACGACGAGCAGACCCACCTCGAACAGACCCTCTACCGGCCCGCGCTCGCGCAGGCCGGCGAGCCGGACTCCCCGCGCAACCGGACGATCGCGGCGAACGACTACTGGCTGTTCCTGCAGGCCGGTGGCGGAGCGGACGGCGACGCGATCGCCGCGCTGGCTCGCGGACTGCGCGCCTGCGACACGCGCTGACCGCGCGACAGACGCCGCTTGGACGCCCGGCCGATCGTGAGAGGTTTGGCCCACGGTCGCTCTCAGCGCCCCAACGCCGTACAACCAGTGCAGATGGCTCGTCGGCGGCGCAGGAGCGGGGGGATCGGCCCGCGGGGAGGGTCGGTCCTGCTGGCCGGCAGCCGCCCCGGCTCCGCGCGTCGGCGCGGCCCGAAGTGCGGCGGCGCGTCCCAGCGCCGCCGCCTGCCGTGGCTGCGGATCCTGGGCCTGATCCTCCTCGCCGGCATCGGTGCCGGCGTACTCGTGTGGCGCGCACAGGTCCAAGCGCTCGACGATCGCCACGCCGCCGCCGTGCGGTTCGTCAACGCGTGGGAGCGGGGGGACCGCGCGGCCATGTGGGGGGCGCTCACGCCGGCTGCCCAAGCGAAGTACACCGTGGCGAAGTTCACCGAGGACTACCGCCGCGTGGGCAATACGGCCGGCGTCGAGTCGGTCGACGCCGCGCCGGTCGACGCTGAGCGCGACGGCAAGGTGACGGTCAGCGTCACGGTCAAGCTGCGCGACTTCGGGACGCTGCGCGGAACGATCGCGCTCGCGCTGTCGGGCAGCGGTGACGAGGCCGGCGTCGACTGGCGGCCGACCGCCCTCCTGCCCGGGCTGCGCTCCGGTGAGCGCGTGACCCGCCGCGCCGGCCAGACGCCGCGGCGTGCCCAGATCCTCGCCGCGGACGGCAGCCGTCTCAACGCCACCGCGCTGGGCGCCGGGATCGCCGGCACCGCCCAACCGCGCCCGACCGGCCTGGAGCGCATCTACGACCGTCGCCTGGCCGGCCATCCCTCCGCCAGCCTGTTGTTCGGCACTCGCCGCATCGCGCGCACGCAGGCAGTCAGCGGCCGCTCGCTGCACACCACCCTGCGCCCCGGCCTGATGCGCGCCGCCCAGGCCGCGCTGGGCAAGAAGTCCGGCGGCATCGCGGTCATCCGGCCGCGCGACGGCGCCGTGCAGGCCCTCGCCGGGCTCGCCGTCTCGGCGCCCCAGCCGCCCGGCTCGACGTTCAAGATCATCACGACCGCGGCGGCGCTGGAGCACGGCAAGGCGACGCCGTCGACCTCCTACGCGCGGGCGACGTTCGCGACGCTGTCGGGCGTCAAGCTCGGCAACGCCGGCGGCGAGCGCTGCGGCGGCACGCTGACCGAGGCGTTCGTCGAGTCGTGCAACTCCGTCTTCGCGCCGCTCGGGGCGAGGGTCGGCGCCAAGCGGCTGATCGAGATGGCGGGTCGGTTCGGGTTCGGCGAGCAGCTGACGAAGATCCCCTCCGTCAAGCCGAGCACGATCGCCACCGACCTGCGCGACGACCTCGCCGTCGGCGCCGCCGCGATCGGCCAGGACCGCGACCTCGCCACCCCACTGGAGATGGCCACCGTGGCTGCCACGATCGCGACGGGCGGGCAGCGCGCGCGGCCGCGCCTGGCCACGATCGACCCGGTGGTGCGCCACCGCGCGGTGTCGGCCAAGACCGCCCGCCAGATCCGCTCGATGATGATCGACGTCGTGCGCTCGGGGACCGGCACGGCCGCCTCGCTGCCGGGCGTGCAGGTCGCCGGCAAGACCGGCACCGCCGAGCTGCGACCGAACTCCAAGGATCCCAAGGACGCCGACGCGTGGTTCGTCGCGTTCGCGCCCGCCCGCCGGCCGCGGGTCGCCGTCGCGGTGATGCTGATCGGCGCCGGCTTCGGGGGTGACACCGCCGCGCCGATCGCCAAGCGGGTGCTCGCGGCGGCGCTGCGCTGACACATCAGCACCACGTGCTCGCCGCCGCCGTTGCGCGCGAGGATGCCTGGCGCGTTTGTGTTCGTAGCGAACAGAAAAGCGCCAGGCTTCCGCCCGGCCGCGGTTTCGACCGGCGGTCACGTCGTCTACGCAGCGGCGTGCGCTGCAGATCCGTCACAACCCGCCAAATGAACCTACCTGCGCTCAACGATGCAGCTCGCCGACGGCACGTCCACATCGCGCGACAGCTCAAACGGCACAGACCGGGGGTGGGCACTCACCGCGTGGGTCCACATCGCACTGCGCCAGGTCTCAGCCGCCGGCCACGTCGCGGCGCAGGAACGACGCGAACGCCCAGCCGACCGCCGGGACCCCGTACAGCGCCGACACCCAGGCCGCGTGCACGATCGGCGCCCAGTCGGCGGGATCGCGCAGCAGCCCCTGCCAGGCGTCGAACTGGTCGCTGAGCAGGTAGGGCCGCAGCCACTCGAGCGCGTTGATGACCCCGAGCAGCTGCATGACGAACGAGGCGATCAGCGTGCCGACGATCGCTCCCGCCGAGTTGTGCGTGACGGTTGACAGGAGGATCGCGATGCCGGCGATCGCCATCATCGGGACGAAGTACGCCAGCGACGCGGCGGCGATCAAGACCATGCCGCGGCCCGCGCTGACCTGCGTGCCCGACAGCGTCGTCAAGGGATCGAAGCCCCAGATCAGCCCGCCGACAACGAGCCCGACGAGGACGAAGACGACGAGCGCGAAGAAGGCGTAGCTCAGCGCCGCCAGGAGCTTGCCGGCGAAGATCTGCCAGCGCTCGGTCGAGCGCGTGAGGATCGTCTTCAGCGTCCCGTGGTTGTCCTCGGAGGAGACGATGTCGCCCGCGACGAGCGCGGTGATGAGCGGAAACAGCCAGACCGAGCTGAACAGCAGCCCGACGAGCGGGATCGCCAGACCGGTCTCGCGCACGTAGCGCCCGAACGGCACGTCGTCGGGCCCGCCGCTGCCGGTCAGCAGCGCGGTGATGAAGATCAGCGGCACGATCACCGCCGCGCCGAGGCCGAGGTACGTGCGCTTCTGCGCGCGCAGCTTGCGCAGCTCCCAGCGGTAGACGGTGCCGACGCCGGGCCGCCCCGCGGTGCGCCGGACGCGCGCGGCGGGGGTCGTGGCGGCCGCGCTCATGCGCCCACCTCGGCGGTCTCGCGCTCGGCCGTCGACGCCGCCGCCGCCGTCGCAT
>JBBSQG010000024.1:0-15253 GCA_038258125.1 Solirubrobacterales bacterium | reverse complement strand
GATCACCGGCCTCGCACGCGTGCTGCGCGGCTACGCGAGCGCCGCGACCGAGAACGTGGCCCTGTGGCACGAGCGCGACATCTCCCACTCCGGCGCCGAGCGCGTGATCCTCCCCGACTCCCTGATCCTGATCGACTACATGCTGCACCTGGCGACCCGGATGGCGGCGGGGATCGTCGTCCACGAGGACCGGATGCTCGAGAACCTCGAGCTCACGTACGGGGCGCTGTTCTCCCAGCGCCTGCTCCTGGCGCTCGTCGCCGGCGGGAGGTCACGCGACGACGCCTACCGCGTGGCGCAGGAGCTCGCGCAGCGGGCCTGGGGAGAGCGCGTGCAGCTGCGCGAGCTGCTGGAGACACGGCCCGACCTCGACCTCGACCTCGACGCGGTCTTCGACATCAGCGTCTACACCCGGCACGCGGCCGAGATCGTCGCGCGGCTGGCGGCGGACTGACGCGCGTCAGGGCTGGGACAGAGGCACCTCGACCGCGACGACATCGAGTCAGAGACGCGACGGCTTGCCCGCGCGCGTGATGGTGATGCTCTCGCCGCGGGAGGCGCGATCTGAGCCGATACCTGCGCCGCGTCGAGCAGGGCGAGAGCACGGCCCTCGCGACGCGCTGCGCGATCGGCGCGTCGCGTGACGGTTCCGGTGCCCGCGACAGCCGCACCCCCGCCGCGTGGGGGGCGATCTGGCAAGTCCACTGCTGGCGGTATGTCTGCTGGTATGGTGATTGGGATGGTGCAGATCGCGATCCGGCTGGCCGACACGGACCTGCGGCGACTGGATGCGGCCGTGGCGCAGGGTCGCTACCCGACGCGAGCGGCCGCTGTCCGCGCTGGCGTCGAGCGACTGCTGCGTGACGAACGCGAGCACGAGATCGCACAGCAATACCGGCGCGCGTACGGCGCCCAGCCGCAGGACGATTCGACGGGCCGAGCCGGCGTAGCCCTGATGGCCGCGGTGGTCGCGCGCGAAGAGGCGGCCGATCCGGACCAGTCGAGGTCATGAATCGCGGCGAGGTGGTCGACGTCGACCTGCCCGCGCTCGGCCGCAGGCCCGCCGTGATCGTCACCCGGCAGGTCGCGCTCGCGTTTCTTGCCAACGTCACCGTCGCCTCGATCACGAGCCGCACACGCGGGCTTCCGACCGAGGTCAGGCTGGACCACGCCCAGGGTCTCGATCACGACAGCGTGGTCAACTGCGACAACCTGTTCACCGTCCCCAAGACGGTCGTCGGCCACGTTCGCGGGGAGCTCGATCCAGCGCAGGTGCATCAGCTCGATACCGCGCTCACGATCGCGTTCGGTCTCGACTGAGTCAGCGGCCCGCTGCCCGCATCGGACCTCGCGCCCGCAGGCGCTCGACCTCCTGCGACCACACGTCCGCGTCAAAGCTGACCTGCACGCGCCCATCGATCTCGACGCGGTCACCGACGTTGGCTTCGAGCCGCTTCACAGCCACAGCCATATCCGCCGTCGTAGCCTGCTCACCGGGCCGAGCTGTGTGACGTCCGCGCTCGTCAGCGTCCGACCGCCGCGCGCGTGACGCATGGAGAACCTGAGCCAGAGGCCATCAGAACAGCGAGAGCCGAACCGGCATGAGATCGTGGGCCGACTGGTTGCGGACCGACCGCGTCGCGCGCCCCCCGGCCGTGCTACCTCCGGGGTGGCAGGAGCTCCGCGACGGCGACGGTCAGCGGCAGACGCGTCGCGGTGACCTCGTCGGCGTCGGTCAGAACCGCAACGTCCGTGTATCCGTCGCCGGCTGGCTCACGGTGCACGACGAGCTGGCGATCGGCGAGGTCGAGGACCCAGTACTCGGGGATGCCGGCCGCCGCGTAGATCGCCGCCTTGCGCCCGAGGTCGACGGCGCGCGAGGTCATGCTGACCTCGATCACGAGCACGGCCTGCACCGGGTAGGCGTCCCAGCCCGACTCCGGCGCGATCGCGATGTCGGGTTCGGGCAGGCTGATCGGGCTGAGCACGTCCAGCGGGCACTGGGGCGAGAGCACGAGGCCGGCCGCCGCCGCGATCGGCACCAGGCGCATGTTCAATCGCGTGACCGCCGCGAGGTGCTGCGAGCCCTGCGGGCTCATCTCGACGAGCACCCCGTCCAGCAGCTCGACCTTGTCGTCCTCGCCGAGGATCCCCGCATCGACCATCGCGAGGACATCGTCGACCGTGAGGGGGTGCACGGGGAGCGATGCGTCGACGTGGACGGCCACGACGGCCATCGTACCGCCGTCAGAGCGCGCAGACCAGCGCGTGGAGCGCCCACTCACCCGCCGTCCCTGATGCCCGCGTTGTGGACCATGAATGCAGCCTGACTGCCAAGCGGTTGCGGAACAACACACGAATGTGGCAATTCTCCGCGGCGCGATCGCGCCCGGTCTGCACCGGCACGGCGGGCGGCCCGCGAGCGGCCGCACGAGGTCCGTCAGGACGGCTGTCGCACGTCGATCCCGCGCGAGCGGGCGGCGGCGCAGAGCCGCGCGTCGTAGCAATACATGCGTCTGAGCTCGCCGCCAAGGCTGAGCGTGGCCGCGAGGTGGATCGCGTCCGGTGATCGCAGCTCGGACGGATCCAGATCGGCGGCGATCTCCAGCGTCTCGTCGTCGATTGGCCGGAGCGTCACCGTGCCGAGGGCCGCGCGAGCTCGATCCAGGGCGAGCGCACCGTAGCGCGCGGCAGCTCGCCGATGGTGAGATCGGCCCAGACTGTCGTGCCAACTAATCGAGGCTTGATTGGCCCAACTTCCCGGGTAAGCGATGCGTGGCCAAGAGCGCGACCCGCAGGCGCCGTCAACGTCGCCGCTACCGTCTGGCGGCAGTGGCGGCCCAACCTTCACCTGAAATCACGCTGACCAAACTGCGCGACGGCGCGCCGGACGCGCTCGCGGCGCTGTGCCGATTGCGCGGTGCGGCGGTCTTCGCGTACACCACGCAGACGGCTGGACGCGACCACGCCGTCGAAGCGGCGGCGGAGGCGTTCGCGCAGTTCCGCCTCGCCGCGATAACGCCGGGGGCGCTGGCCAACAACCGGCAGGCCGAGCCGCTTCTGCGCGGCGGCGCGCGCCGCTCGGTGCTGGCGCACGTGCTCGAGGCGGCGGCGGCCGAAGCGGGAGACGCGCTGTCGGAGAACTGCCGGGCGCGCGCGGATCAGCTGCTGGGATATCTCGAGAGCTCGCTGCCCGCTCCCGAGCGGGAGACCGTCCGCAAGCATCTCGAGCGCTGCCCCGTGTGCGCGACCACGCTGCGGCGACTGAAAGAGGGTGAGGCCGCGTTCAGCGCGGTGGACCCCCCGTTTTCCCGGTGGGTAGGCAAGCGAATCCTCACGGCGATGGTGAACGTCGCGCCGCTCGGCGACGGCCAGAGCGACCCAACCGCGGTGCGCGACGAAGCGCTGGCGCTGCTCAGAGGCCTGGACGAGGAGACACCCGCCGCCACGGAGCCGGAGCCGGAGATCGAGCCGGGACCGGAGATCGAGCCGGGACCGCAGGCGGAGGCAGAGGCGGGCCCGGAGCCAAAGGACGCGGCTCCTCCGCCCTCCGGCGCCGTGCCGTGGGAGGACGGCGATTGGCCCGACGAGCCGGAGCCGGAGCGCCCCGCCGGAGCGTTGGCTCGCGCTGAGTCAGCCGGATCACTGGCCCCCGACCGAGCCTTGGATTCGGGTCCGGACCCGACACCGGCTCCTGTTCGGACTCCGACATCGCAGGCTCCGCGCCGCGCGCTCCGGTTCCCTCGCCGGGCCACCCGACAGCAGCCAGCGGCCCGCCCGCGCCTGCGACCACGCCTGCCGCAGATCCGGTCCGCCCGCTTTCCCCGGGGGCGGTCCGCCATGCTGGCACGCGGCCTGCTCCGCGTCGTCGCGGTCGTCGCCGTATCGGCCGCGGTAGGTGTCCTGCTCGGGATCGGACTCTCGAAGCTCGGCGGTGATGACGCTGCAGCGCCCGCGCTATCCACCCCGCCGACCGCGTCCACGCCCACCACCGCAACCCCGGCCGCCACCGCAACCCCGGCCGCCAGCACCGAGAAGCTGCCCGTCGAGGTGGTCTCGACGACCGTCCGCCCGCTGACCGTCGGCGGCAGCGAGCAGGCCAGCGTGCGGGTGCACCTGCGCATCGAGAACGCCAGCGGCCGCGCCGTGCCAGGCGGATCGCCGCAGCTGCTGGTCGACGACGCGACGGTCGAGGTCGCCCGCAGTTCTCGCGGCACGGCGGCCGGCTTGCTGAGCAGCTCACTGGACCCCGATGCGAGCGCCGACGGAACCCTGCGCTTCGATGTCGCGTCGATGACGGCATCCGAGCTGCGGGACGCTCGCGTGCGGCTGCGCATCTTCCGCAAAGTCGTCGCGCTGACGCCGGAGCTGCGAGCGCCGGCAGCCGGCGGCTGACACCACGCGGATGGGCGCGCCCAGCGGAGCGCGCCTGCCCTGCGCTCCGGATTCGTCGGACCGGATATTCCGAATCGGTCGGAGGCTGTCTCATCGCCGAGCGCGGAGCGAGCATCCCGCACGGCGATCTGCTCCAGACGCTGCCAGCACCAGATGCTCCCGCCCAGGGGCCACCGAGCAGCATGGTGCTCGACGAGCTGCGCGAGGAGGGGCTCTGAGCAGCGCTCCGGCGTCAGGCTCGATCGCCTATCTGGACAGCTCGGCCTACGTCAAGCTCGTCCTGGGCGAGCCCGAGTCGACGGCGCTGCGCGAGGAGCTGGCCGGCTGGCACGCGCGAGTCTCGAGCAGGCTGCTGATCGTCGAGAGCCTCAGGGCCTGCTCACGCTACGGTTTGGCGTTCGCGGCACGCGCCCACTCGGGTCTCGCCGATGTCGCGCTGCTGCCGATGGACGACGAGCTGTTGCACGCGGCCGCCCACCTGCAACTGCCGGGCCTGCGCACCCTGGACGCGATCCATCTCGCATCGGCGCTCAGCATCCGCAACCGCCTGGGCGTCGTGTTCTGCTACGACGCGCGCCTCGCGGACGCTGCCGCGGCGGCCGGCCTCGTGGTCGCGCGACCCGGCGCGAGCGAGTAGATGCACAGCCCCATCCGCTCGTTTTCACGGCGTCGCGCGAGATGACGACCGCCGGCCGCGCGCCGGCCTGCATGACCCGAAACCGGATCCAACTTGACAACCCAGACGTCGCGCTGCAGGACCCCCATCACCCGTCGCGAGGAGGCGCCGCGAGGTTCGACGCCTCCCAGGCGCGATCCTCGTGGGCGATCTCCAGCAGACGCTCCGGAGCGCGGCGGCTCAGTTCCTCGTACGCGCTGCGTGCTGCGCCAACAGCTCGACATCCTCGGCCTTGTCGACGAGCGGGCCGATCAGCTCCGCAGTCGACACCCCGCGGGCACGAGCGAGTCGATTGAGCCGGTCGCGCGTCTGGCTGCGCGGCCTTTCAGCGACGCATCCGATCAGTCCGTCCGGATCAGGGCTGCGCCACCGATCAGCCCAGCACCCGTGGCTGTCTCAACGAGCGATGCTCGATCGCCGCAGCGCGGGCGCGACGCATGACCTGCTGGACTCCTGCCGCGAGGGCCTTGCGTTACTCGGTCGGCTACGAGCTCAACGAGCAGGTGCGCCGCGGCGTCAGCCCAAGAACTCGACCTCGACATCGAGCGCGCGATAGATCTCCAAGGCTCGCCGGTCGCGGCTGGCGAGCGGCAGCCCGTGCTCGGCGGCCGCTGCGCCGACGAGCGCGTCATAGACCGATCCGCCGGCGATGCCGATCGTTGCGAGGCGTCCCAACAGCGACCTGCTCGAGTCGGCGCCGAGAAACCTCGAATGCGGAAAGCTCGTGGCCAGCAGCCGTGCGACGGTCGCAGGCGTGCGACGCGCCGGCGCCGGCAGGCGGGTGAGAACGGAGAAGGTCTCGAATGCCGCGTGCCCGGCGAGCCCGAGGCGCCGGTCCTGCAGCGCAGCGAACGTGTCGTCGTGATGCTCGTGGTCGGCGACGCTGAGCGCGACGGCGACGCTCGTGTCGACGAGCAGGTCCTGTCGCTTCCTAGCGCTGGTCGCCATCGCGAAGCTCGCGCACGACCGCGTCGTCGATCGCCGTTCCCGACGCGGGAATCACCAGCAGATCACCGCGTTCGATCAGCGATTCGGTCGCTGGTGGCTCGACGCGCAGGCCAGCACCGTCGACGACGACCTCGACCACCCCGGGCCGCAAGCCGACACGGTCCCTGAGCGGCTTGGGGATGACCAATCGCCCCGCCTGATCGATGGTTGCTTTCATGCCTGGAGGCTACCATCGTTGCCGAAGGGTTCGCCGAAGGGGTTGCCCCGGGCGCAAGGGCGGGGCAGGCACGACGCGATCGCGACCCGCGCCGAGAAGGTGGGGTCGCAGTTCAATCGGCGACCGCGCGCCCCGGCGCCTGTCACGCGACTCGCCCCATCGTGTCTATGTCGCACATGGACCAGACCGTCGGCATCCGCGAGCTGAGGCGCGATCTGAGCCGATACCTGCGCCGCGTCGAGCAGGGCGAGAGCTTCGCCGTCACGTCCAGGGGACGAGCGGTCGCCGTGCTCGGCCCCTCACCGGAGCTGTGCGATCCGCTCGCGCGACTGGTCCTCGAGCGGCACGCGATCGCGCCCCGCATCGACCTGCTCGACCTCGAGCCGCTCGAGCTGACGGGAGGCCCTCCGCTGAGCGACACGCTCGACGACGTCCGCGCCGACCCCCTGTAGTGCCCGGGCTCACCTACCTCGACGCATCGGCGATCGTCAAGCTCGTCGTCGAGGAGGACGAGAGCACGGCCCTGCGCGGCGCGCTGCGCGACCGGCCGCGTCGCGTGTGCAGCGCCGTGGCGTTCGTCGAGGTTCACCTCGCCGCGGCGCGCCGCTCTCCCGCCCCACCTGCGAGCCGCGTCGACACGGTCCTGGCAGGCCTGGCGCTGATCCCCGTCGACTGGCCCACGCTGCAACAGGCCGCCGGATTGTGCCTGCGCGGGATGCGCGCGCTCGACGCCAGTCACATGGCGAGCGCGCATCGCTCGGCGACGACCTCGATGCCTTCATCGCCTACGACCAGCGGCTGCTGGCGGCAGCCGGTGCCAGCGGGCTGAACGTCGAGGAGCCGCGCTGATGCAACCACGCCCGTCAGCTGTCCGCGCCGGCGTCGAGCGACTGCTGCGTGACGAACGCGAGCACGAGATCGCACAGCAATACCGGCGCGCTTACGGCGCCCAGCCGCCGGACGATTCGACGGGTCGAGCCGGCGTAGCCCTGATGGCCGCGGTGGTCGCGCGCGAAGAGGCGGCCGATCCGGACCAGTCGATGTCATGAATCGCGGCGAGGTGGTCGACGTCGATCTGCCCGAGTCGCCGACGTAACACATCCAGGTCGAGCGAAACCTCTTCACGAATCTGACCATGAACGGCACGAGCCGTTTCGCCGAGCGGCAGCGGCACGCCGCGGCCATGGCGCCGTACGTGGGCCGTGGATCCTTGGTCCGCCACAGGACGGGGTTGTGCAGGGGCCAGATCAGCCTGATGCCCAGCTCAGACGCCGCGCGCGCGCAACCGCGGACGCGGTTCGGGGTCCCGTACAGGCCGGCGTAGTTCAAGGCGACCCGGAAGCCGCCGGCCCGGATCTCGCGCAGACGGGCGGTGCATGAGCGCAGGTCCGACTCGGTCCTGCCGGGGCTGCAGCTCTCATAGACCCCCTGTGGAGGGAGCGCCGCCGAGGCGGGCGTCACCGCAAGCGCGCAGCCCAGGCAGACCAGGCAGGCCGTGACGCACGCACGCCGCGCGCGCAGGGACGCACGAGCGCACGCAAGAACCCGGCGACGAGCCCGAATGCCTCCGACATGCATGCAGAATGGCAGAGCGCCGGCAGCGGCTGGACGTCTTGGCGTATAGGTCGTCGCGCTGTGGCCCGGGGCGGTGATCGCTCGGCCGCCGACATCCGATTTGGCTCATCGCCCCGGGGCCGGCGACGGGTTGACGGCGACAGGGTCGCAGCTGTGGTCGCAGAACTCCGCGTCGATCAGCGACGCCACCGAGACGGCCGATCGCTTCCGCAGCGCGCTCGCGATCAGCAAGCTCAACTGCGACGTGCTCGCCGACCTGGTCGTCGAAGTGCCCAGCGAGGACTACAACGCGATCTCGCTGCGTGAGGGTATGACCGACGAGTCGTGGAGCGCTCCTCGGACTGTGCCCGAGGAGGCTCGACGGCGGCTGATTTCAGAGCATCAACCGGACGTCGCGGCCCGAACCGACGACGTGCGCAGCACACCGCGAAAGTCGAGCACCGCAGGAACGCGCTCGGCGATCGCAGCGTAATCGATCCCGGGATGGGCGGTCACGATGACCACGAACTCGGCCTCCTCGAGGGCCTGATCGAGATCCACGCTACGCAGGCCCAGCTCATAAACTTCGGGCACATAGGGGTCGTGGTAGACGAGGTCGGCCCGCAGGTCCTGCAGGGCTTCTGCGATCTTGATCGCCGGAGACTCGCGAACATCCCCGACGCCCGCCTTGTAGCTCATGCCCAGCAAGAGGATCTTGGTGGCGTTGATGGGCTTGCCCATCGCGTTGAGTTCGCGCCCGATCCTCGCGACGCAGTGCTCGGGCATCAGTGCGTTGATCTTGCCGGAAAGCTCGATGAACTCAGTCGCGAGGTTGTACTCCCGCGCTTTCCAGGCAAGATAGAAGGGATCGACCGGCAGGCAGTGTCCACCCATGCCGGGGCCTGGGTCAAAGCGCATGAAGCCGTATGGCTTTGTGGCGGCGGCGTCGATGACCTCCCAGATGTCGATTCCCATTCGCTCACAGAGAATCGACATCTCGTTGACGAGGGCGATGTTCACGCTGCGGAAGATGTTCTCCAGCAGCTTGGTCATCTCAGCGACTTCCGGTGAGCCGACGCGAACGACCCAGTCACAGACATGCCCGTACAGAACCTCAGCGCGGGCGCCGCTCTCCTCGGTCAGGCCGCCGACGACCTTGGCCGTCGTACGCATCGCGTGGTCGGTGCGGCCGGGATCGATCCGCTCCGGCGAGAACGCGACGTGAAAGTCGCAACCCGCCTTCAGGCCCGACTCCTCCAGGATCGGCACGAGACGCTCCCGCGTGGTGCCGGGGTATGTCGTCGACTCCAGCACGACGAGCTGACCCGGCTGGAGGACATCACCGAGCGCCGAAGCGGCCGAGACGAGAGCGCCGAGGTCGGGCTCGCGGTTCACGGTCAGCGGCGTCGGAACGCAGATAATCACGGCATCCGCTCGCGTGAGTTCGTCGTAACGCGTCGTCGCCTGGATCCGGTCGCCCACCGCCCGCAGCGCGTCAGATGGCACGTCCTCGATGTATGACTCGCCCCGCCTGACGGCTTCCACCTTGCCCACATCGGTGTCAAGGGCGATGACCTCGGCTCCGGCCTCGGCAAAGCACACGACGAGAGGAAGGCCGACGTAGCCGAGTCCCACGATTGCGACCCGCAGATCCAGCTGGCGCCGCGTGGCGCTCAACTGCTGTCCCTTTGCACGCCCGTATCATGTCACAACCTCCGCAGGTCGACAGTACGAACTGTATTAAGAGGTAGCAGAGAAGGCGCGGTAGCGCAGGCCCAGCGTCTCGTCGTCGGCGACGAGATCGATCTGGTGGATCTGGCCGTCGGCCTCCCAGGCTGTGCGGGCCCGTCGCCCCGTCGCGTTGGCTCGGCAGAGGTCCGGCACGGGGGCCGCACCGTCCCGGCTGCGCGCCAGGACCGTGACGAACGTGTGGCGCCGGGCGGGGGCCGGCGCATCGACCGCGACCGACCACGCCGGTTCGAGCTTGCCGGCGCGGGGTGACAGCCACCCGGCGAGGCGCGGGGCATGCTCACCGCGCAGTGTGCGATACGCACCGGCGCCGACCACGCACATCAGATCGACCCGGCGCCCGCTGGCCAGCATGAGCACGGGGTGCGGCGCGGTGTCGGTGACAGCGACCTTCGCGCCGAGCTGCCAGTGGCACGTGAAGGCGTGCACCGCATCGGGGCCGCCGGTGAGGGTGTCGTAGATCACCACGAACCCCTTCGGACTGACCACGACGGTCCGGCGATGCCGCACCGCCCCCCGGCGTGCCTCGAGCTCGACGGCGCGGACGTCGCGGTGTTCGGCCGTGCGGCGCACGGCCGATCCGTACGCCCTCGCCGGCGTACGAACATCGCTGGCGCCGTCGATCTCCACGGTGCTGTGCGCGTGCGTCGACTCGACGTACACCCGCTCCGGGTCGGCATAGCCAAATCCACGCCGACGCAGCTCGGAGCCTGGCTGGCTGCGAGCCCCCCTTCCGTAGCGACCGGGATCCGCGAGCACGACGTCGGCGCCCTCGTGCCACACGAGTGCAAGGTCGTCGGCGTGCTTGTGACGCGTCGAGTGAAAGCCCGCACAGACCGCGACGTACGATGGACGCGGCGGATCCCCGCGGAGCACCCACCAACCCGACTCCGGGAAGACGCGCATGCCCGCGACCTCCGACGCGGGGTGCTCGGGCGCCGCTACGCGCAGCCCCGGCGCCGTGTCGCCGAGCAGCGCGAGCGTCCCAGCGGGTGTCGTCATCCACGCGATGCCCTCACGCGCACGCGCCGCGGCCGACAGCACGGCCGGGTCGGTGATCATTCCCGCGTCGATGAGCCGCTGGGTCGGCACGAGTAGCTCGTGCACGGGTCCGGGTCCGTGGTCCAGCGAGCCGCCATCGGACGCGACGCGTTGTGTCAGCAGCGCAGCGAGCCGCTGCTGACCCTGCTGGTGCGCGGCGGGCGCGCCCACGCGTTGCCCAAGCTGTGCCGCAGTCGATATCTGGCCGAGGATCTGCTCCGCCCCCCACGTCGCGGATGCCGCCATCTGCTCATTGGATGAGAGATGGGAGAGATGGTCGTCGATCGCGGCCTGCAGCCGGACACGGTCGGCGACGGCACCGACCCCGAGCGCTTCGCAGGCGGCGCACACGTACGCCATGCGATGGCTGCGCCGACCCGCGGGCAGGTCGCGCCAGACGCGCGCGGCACTGTCGAGGCCGGCGGGATGAGCCCCGATCCAGTCGATCGTGATGTCGAGCGCTCGCGTGAGGAATCGGGCCTCACCGGTCGCGGCATGCGCGGCGATCAACGGGGCGATCGGGTCCAGTGCGTGCAGCGCCGCGAGCGAGGTCCCGTCCGGAGGCCGCTGCCATGGAATCGGCGCCTGTACGGGCATGCGACCGCCGCCGGGCAGCGCCCAGCCGACATCGAGGAACTGCTCGGCGACGCTGGGGCTCGCATCGTCACCGCGAAACAGCGCGACGAACCTCGGGATGGGCGGTGAGTCTCGCGGCATCAGGCCTCCGTATGGCGCGCGCCAGGACCGTAGACGTCGACGCGCAACTCGTGACGTGCGGTGCCGACGGCCGCGCGACGCGCGAAGTTGAACCGATCGGCGGCGTAGAGGCGCTCGCCGGAAGCCACGACGGCCGCGGGAAGGCGCTCGACGAGCTCCCACCAACCGCCTCGTCCGAGGTCCAGCGCATCGAACAGGTCGCGCCTGACGACGAGCGTCTCGGGTACGACATGCTCGGCGTAACGATGCTCGCGGCCGGGATCCATGACGGCGACGGTCTCGCCGTCGAGCACGTAGTGAGACGTCTTGCCGACCGCCGCGGCGGTCGTGTAGGACAGGCATCTCAGCAGATCTCCCGCGAAGTCCGGACCATAGGCGGCCGCCGGGCTCGCGCACCAGACGTATGCCCCCGAGACGTGCCCAAGGCCTGCTGCGAACGCGGACCCATCCAGCTGCTCGACCTCGACGACCGTCGCCCCGAGGCCGCCGGCGTCTCGCACCGACGCGTCGATCGCTGCCGCGTCGAGCGCGTCCGCGCCCGCGCTGACGAGCACGAGCTGCACGGGATGTCGCTGGGCGACCGCTGCGTCGACGGCGCGCTGGGCCTGCTCGACGCCGTCAACGGCGGTCAGGAGCGACACCGACGCGTCGATGGGGGTGGGCGCGATGCCGACCACCGCGAGCATCTGGCGCACGCGATCGCTGTAGGTGTGCCCGCACAGCACCCGCCGCAGTGCTTGCAGCCCCCGGCGGTCGCGCAGCTCGTCGGAGGCCAGGATGGTCGCCAGCGCCTCGCGCGTCTCCCCATAGGTTTGGCATTCGTACACCACTCCCGGCCCCAGGACATGCTCGATCGCCGGCGACGGCCCGCTCACGACGAGGCCGCCGCATGCGGCGATCTCGAAGATGCGCCGCGAGCACATCGTGCGCGAGACGACGGCCGAGTTGACGTTGAGCAGGGCCTTGTAGTTCCGATAGGCGCCGAGTACGCGCGCGTACGGCAACGTGCCGATCAAATGCGTCCGGTACTTGGGGGGGAACTCATATCCCTTCACGTCCTCCACACGCGAGTAGATATGCACGCCGAACTCGCGAGCCGGATCGAGGATCATCTCCATCTGCCGTTTGCGATCGGCGTGCTTGCGCCCGTAGAACGTACCGAGAAATGCGACCTCCAGCGGCCGTCGCGCGGGCGCACCGACAGGATTGTGCAAGCGCGGCTGCGCGGCGAACGGGAGCACCGCGACACGGTCGTGACCCACCCGCTCGCGATAGAGCGGCACGCAGTCCTCGTCCGTGGTGAAGATGTGATCGAAGAGCGCGGCGCTCTCGATGAAGACGTCGAAGTTCGGCGGATCCTCCTTGTTCCAGAAGACCGTCGGGATGTCACGCCGGCGGGCGGCAGCCACCAAGCCCCGTAGCGCTTCGGAGGGACCGGCCGCGGTGGAATCGGAGACAAGCTTGGACCATGTGTCGCCTTTGCCTCGCCAGGCTGATTCGACGAGCACCATGTCGGGGTGCTCGCGGTCCAGTACCTCCTCGTAGTCATCGGGCGTCACACCGACGAACGCGAACTCATATCCGTAGCCGAGCTGCGAGAACTCGTCGAGCACCCCCGCGACCTTGATCTCGGGGCACACGATGCGGCCGGCCTGGCTTTCGGGCTCGAGTGGGAAACGGCCGGCCCGCACGAGCTCGCGCACCTGCTCGGCGATCTCGTCGTCGCGCAGGAGCTGCCCGCTGCGAGGCCCGGCCGTGGTCTCGGGACGCAACAGCAGTCCCGGCGACGCCCCTTTCGGTCCGGGCGGTAGCACCTCCACCGCGTGCAACGTGAAGTCGACGGGAGCGCCGGCGAGGGCCTTTGCGAACACGTCCACCCCGACGATCGCCGTCGGGTCGCCCTGCTCGAGCAGCTCGAACGGCCGGGAGGCTGCGTCGATGTGCAGCAGGTAGCTCTGTCGTCCTGCCGCGGGCATGCCGCTGCGCTCGATGCTCCAGCGCCAGCGCCGCAGACGCTCGCCCGCGGCGTCGAGCGCGTCGACGAGCACGGTGTCCAGACCGGTGGGATGACGGAACGTCAGGTCCAGCACGAGCGTGTCGAAGGGACCGAGCGGCACGGTGATGCCCGCGTAGTAGGACTCGGGTGCGAGCGTCTTCACCGAGCAGCGCAGGCCGTCGGGCGTCGTGCTGATCAGCGGCTGCGCCTTGCGCGCCCAGCGACAGGTCGCCGCGATCTGCGGGGACGGCAGCGCGACGGGTCGCAGGGCGGTCTGCGAGTGGTCGCTCAGCCAGGCGAAGAGCTGCGCCGCAAACGCCGAGGCGGCCTGAACGGCGTCGCCGTGGTCGCCGCTGTGCAGCTCGTAGCGCGCCTCCCTGGAGTCCAGCAGGTCGACGAGCGGCAGGACGTGCTGGGCGTAGGCGGGTTCGCGCACGCTCGCGTGCAGCCTGACCGCCGGAAGCCGCTGCGCCCGCGCGATCTCCGCGCTCAGCAGCCCGTCGAGCCAGCGCAGGTCGGCCGGCTCGATCCCACCGGCGATGAACTGGGCTGCCGCACGCAGCCCGTCGTCGCCGAGGACCCGGCCGAGGCGGACGTGCGGCGTGCCCACGAACGCGCTTCCCCACCCCCGGCGTATGGCATGCCAGAGCGCGGCGTAGCCACCCTTGCCGCGACCGACTGCGATCGTGTCGGCATCGTCGACGTCACCAGTGCGCTGCGCCTCGCGCACCAGCCGCGCGACATCCTCCGCGAAGGTGAACGACCGCCCTTCGCCGAGGTACCAGCAGCCGGTGTAGCCATGGTCGTCGGTGTAGGGGCCGAAGTCGTCGAGCACGTAGAGGCGGTTGACGTCGATCGCGGCCAGCTCGCTCACATGCGGGAGCTCGGAGTCGCCTCCGAGATCGGCGAAGCAGACGGCCAGCGGGCGGCCCGCCGTACGCGCCGGCTCGTAGCGAAACGTGACGCGGTGCACCGCGCCGCGGAACGTCTGAGGCTCAACCGTCATTGTTGCCCGAGCTGGGCTCCCGAGCCCCGCAGCTTGGCCACCACATCCTCGGCCACCTTCAACTCCGCCGTCATCCGCGCGATCTCCGTGCGCGCCTCGTCGAGCTGCACGCCGTGTTCGGCGCTCTCGTCGACGCGCCGGTCGAGCTCCGCGGTAGCCGCTGCGATGACCTCCTGAGCCGCCGCGAGCTCCGTGCGCAGCTGCGCCTCGTCGGTGGCTGGACCCCCAGTGGTTGAGGCGACGGCCAACTCGGCCTCCAGCTCGGCGACGCGCTGCTCGAGCTCCGCGGTCGTCTGCACTCGCGCCCGCATGTCGGCGAGCTCGAGCTTGAGGCCCTCGATCCGGGCATCGGCGGCCTCGTCGGTGACGATCGACTCGTGCTCGCCCTGGGCGTTGTGAAGCTCGAGCCGCTCGCGTTCGACATCGGCGCAAGCGATCTCGAGCTCCGCTTGGATGCGGTAGCGCTCGTCGTCCGCGGCCTCGCGTTCGGCGAGCGCCGCCTCGAGCGTGGCAAACGCCTCCTCGCGCGTGGCAAACGCGGCTTCGCGCTCCGCGAGCTGCTCCCGCAGCTGCTGCGCTTCCATCGTCAGATCGGCCGACGCGGCCTCGAGCCCGGCAAGTCGCTCGCTCAGAGCGGACTCGGCATCGCGCGCCGCGGCAGCCTCGCCGGAGGCCTCCTCGCCGGCGGCTCGGCTCTCGGCGAGCTGGCGACCCACGTCCTCGACGCGTTGGCTCAATTCGGCCACGTCGCCGCGCAGCGCGTCCGCAGCAGTGACGGCGTCGTCACGTTCCCGGCGCGCCGCGTCGGACTCCCCGCTGACCGCGGCGGCGCGCGCCGCCTGCGTCTGCAGTTCGTCCGTCGCCTCCTCCAGCCGTCGGGCCGCCTGCTCCTGCTCGGCGCGGGCGCCATCGCGCTCGGCCGCGATCCGCGCGGCGTCGGCCTCCGCCGCCTGG